>DATHPL010000387.1:0-20817 GCA_035483915.1 Bradyrhizobium sp. | reverse complement strand
CGAGGATCAGGAATACTCGTCGATCCGGCCGCTGATCGACTGGCTCGATTACAACGGCTACACCGTCGTCACCAAGGCGACGAAGGAATTCATCGATGCGAGCGGGCGGCGCAAGGTGAAGGGCAATATGGACATCGAGCTTGCGGTCGACGCGATGGAGCTCGCCGAGCATGTCGATCAGATGGTGTTGTTCTCGGGCGACGGCGATTTCCGTTCGTTGGTCGAGGCCGTGCAGCGGCGGGGCGTGCGCGTGACCGTGATCTCGACGATTTCGAGCCAGCCGCCGATGATTGCCGACGAACTGCGCCGTCAGGCGGACGTCTTCACCGACCTGGTCGAGCTGCAATCCAAACTGGGACGCGATCCGTCGGAACGCCCAGCCCCCCGTGAACCGCGCCATCACGCTCCGCAATTCCTGCAGCGGGCGACCACGCTAGCGTCGAGGGGCGATGGCGACGACTTCGACGACTAAAAAAGCCGCAGCAAAACCGGCCCCTCTCCCGCGCGAAGCCGAACCCAACCGCGACTGCCCCCTCTGCCCAAGGCTGGTGGCTTTTCGCGAGACCAACCGCGCCCAAAAACCGCAATGGTTCAACGCGCCGGTACCCGCTTTCGGCGACCGAAACGGGAGGCTCGCGATCGTCGGGCTTGCGCCGGGATTACAGGGCGCCAACCGCACCGGGCGCCCGTTCACCGGCGACTACGCGGGTGACCTGCTCTACGCCACCTTGATCGAGTACGGCTTTGCCACCGGTACCTATCAGGCCCGGCCTGACGACGGCATGAAGCTGGTCGATTGCCGCATCGTAAACGCGGTGAGCTGCGTACCGCCCCAGAACAAACCTCTTCCCGTGGAAATTGCCAATTGCCGGCCTTTTCTTCTGTCAGCCATCGAGAGCATGCCACAGCTCCGCGCCATCGTGGCGCTCGGCCGCATCGCCCACGAATCTACAGTGAAAACGTTCGGCCTTCGCGCCTCAACCGTACCCTTTGGGCATGGCGCCGTTCACCAGGCAGGCCGGTACCGGCTCTATGACAGCTATCATTGCTCGCGATACAACACGAACACCGGCGTACTGACGCCGGAGATGTTTCGCAGCGTCTTCGCCAAGGTGCGGGCGGACCTGGCGGTCTAAATCCCTAGCGCTGATTTTGCTTCAGCCATTCCAGCACGTCGCCCGCGTTCCGGTCCGGCGGAAAAACCGGATAGAAAACCTGGGTGATGCGCCCGTCGTCAACGATCAGCGCCAACCGTTTGATCAGGACCAGGTCCGCGACTTCCATGGTCGGCAAGCTCAAGGCGCGCGTCAGCTCCAGCTTCTCATCCGACAGCACCGGAAATGGCAAATGCAGCCGCGAAGCCATTTCGGTCTGGTAGGCGTTGCTTTGCGTGGACAGGCCGAACACGTGCTGTGCGCCGGCCGCCTTCAGTTCGGCGAATAAGTCGCGGAACGCGCAGGTTTGCGGCGTGCAGCCTCGCGCCCCCGGAATCATGTCCCAGTCGTCGACCAGCGAAATCTTGCCGGGTTCGCCGGTTCGCGGATAGGCGAACACGACGCTGCGGCCCGGCAGCGCCGACAGCGTGACCGACGTATCGTCGGTGGCTACCAGGGCGATCGGCGGGATCGTTTGGCCTACGAGGTGATCGGCCGCCCCGTCATCCGTCGGCGCCGGGATCAGGCTCCAGTCGACTTCCAGCAGGTTCTTCTGATTCATTTTCGTCCTTCATCGCAGTTACCCTCATGGTGAGGAGCGCATCTCGCGCGTCTCGAACCATGAGGTCGTCAATAAGCCGGTCTCATCCTTCGAGACGCATCGTTGCGCGACGCTCCTCAGGATGAGGGATCAAAATCATCCGCGGGCGCGTAGCAGGCGGCCCTTCTCCCTGCTCCAGTCGCGCTTTTTCTCGCTCTCGCGTTTGTCGTGCAACTTTTTACCCTTGGCCACCGCCAGCAGCAACTTGGCGCGGCCGCGCTCGTTGAAATAGAGTTTCAACGGGATCAGTGTCATGCCGTCGCGATCGACCGCTCCCATCAAGCGGTTGATTTGCTTGCGGTGGAGCAACAGTTTGCGAGGCCGCTTCGGCTCATGGTTGAAGCGATTGGCCTGCAGATATTCGGGAATGTTGGCGTTGATCAGCCAAATCTCGCCGTTCTTGGAATCGGCATAGGATTCCGCGATCGTGGACTTGCCGCTGCGCAACGACTTGACCTCGGTGCCCGTCAGCGCAATCCCGGCTTCGACGGTATCGTCGACAGCATAGTTGAAACGGGCCTTGCGGTTTTCCGCAATCACCTTGATGGGGCGCTCTTTCTTCTCAGCCACTTGGAGGTCCCGATCTAAGCCTTCTTCAAGAGGTCGCGAATCTCGGTGAGGAGCTCTTCCTCCCGCGTCGGCTTTGGCGGCGCCGCTGGAGCGGCCGCTTCCTTGCGCTTGAGCTGGTTCATCAAGCGGATCACGAGGAACAGCACGAAGGCGACGATGACAAAATTCACCGTCGCTGTGATGAAGCTGCCGTAGGCCAGCACCGCACCTTGCTTTTTGGCGTCCGCAAGATTGATGACGTGCGGGTCTATCTTACTCGAGAGCGGCAGGAAGTAGTTCGAAAAATCAAGGCTGCCAAAGGCGCCGACGATCGGCATGATGACGTCGCCAACCAGGGAAGCTACGATGGCACCGAAAGCGGCGCCAATGATGACGCCGACCGCGAGGTCGACGACATTGCCCTTCATCGCAAAATCGCGAAATTCCTTAAGCATTTTGCCGGCCCCTCTTCAGTGACGTGAACAGGAAAACGCGTTAGCCCCGCCGAAAATCAGTTGATCAATCCCGCGTGCACCATCGCGTTACGAACCGCGACGCGCGTCGGCTCTGACACCGGCACCATCGGCAGGCGCAACGTCTGCTCCATCTTGCCGAGCAGCGACAGCGCATACTTGATCGGCGCCGGGTTGGACTCGATGAAGAGATTGGTGTGCAGCGGCATCAGTTTGTCATGAATCTTGAGCGCGGTGGCGTGATCGCCCTTCTGCCAGGCCTGGTGAAACTCCGAACACAGGCGCGGCGCCACGTTCGAGGTCACCGAAATGCAGCCATGGCCGCCATGGGCCATGTAGCCGATGACAGTGGCATCCTCGCCGGAAAGCTGGTTGAAATCATCGCCGAGTTGCGCACGCTGTTGCGAGACCCGCACCATGCTCGCGGTGGCGTCCTTGACGCCCGCGATGTTCTTGAGCTCGAACAGGCGCGCCATGGTGTCCACGCTCATGTCGACCACCGAACGCGGCGGAATATTGTAGATGATGATCGGAATTCCGATCGCATCGTTGATCGCCTTGAAGTGCTGGTACATGCCCTCCTGGGTCGGCTTGTTGTAATAGGGCGTCACCACCAGAACCGCATCAGCGCCGGCCTTTTCGGCGTGCTCGGCCAGTTCAATGGCCTCCCGGGTCGAATTCGAACCTGCGCCGGCGATCACGGGAACGCGGCCGTCCGCCCCTTCGATGCACCATTCTACGACGCGCTTATGTTCGTCATGGCTGACGGTTGGACTTTCGCCCGTCGTCCCCACCGGCACGAGACCATTGGTTCCTTCGGCGATTTGCCAGTTCACAAGCCCGCGAAAGGCGGCTTCGTCCAGCGAGCCGTTCTTGAATGGCGTGACCAGGGCGGTGAAGGAACCGCGGAATTTCGTCTTCGCTGCCATGGACTTCTCCCTACACGGAACGACCGAGCCGTTCCCTTTTCAGCAGTCAATTCAGCCATTCATAACGGTTATGACGCTTTGGCGAAAGCCTGTAAAACTAAGGCCTTGCTATCGCCAGCCGCGATTTCGCCGTGGTGATGACGCAAACAATGCCCTTCCCTGCGTACCGGGTGTTTTTTCCTCATATCCAATAAACTAGACGTTGGAACTGAGGTCTTTCGTGATTCGCCCAAAGAGGGATGCCGTGACCCGATCCGCTCGCGCCAAAGCTTTGCGTTCGACCGCGATAGCGACCACGCTTGCGCTGATCCTCGGATCGCACGCCTGGGCGAAGGAGCCTGCGGCCAAGTCGAAAGTTCCGCTGCCGAAGCCGCGTCCGATCGCCCGTAACGTCGTACCCAAAACGGCCGACAAGGCGAAGGAGGCGACCGACAAGAGCAAAGACAAGACTGCCGCGAAGACGGCGACCACGAATCCATCCCCGCTTCCCCTCCCGAGCGCTGCGATAGCGCCCGCCACGCGCCAGCATGCGGCGTTGCCGCCGCCGGCCGTCCGCAAACCGTCGGTGCCGGCGGCGATGGCCACGACATCCTCGACCTCCAGTGACGACAAGGAAGCGCTGGAGAACGTCGTTGACCTCGTGCGCAAACACAAGCCGGCCGATGCAACCCAGGCTGAAGCGTCGATCTCCGATCCGCTGGCCAGAAAGCTTGCGGAATGGATCATCTTGCGCAGCGACGACAATGGCGCTTCGGTCGAACGCTACCGCGCCTTCATCGCCGCCAACCCTAGCTGGCCCTCGCAAACCTTCCTGCGGCGGCGGCTCGAGGCGGCGTTGTGGGACGACCACCGCGACGATGCGACGGTCTGGTCATGGTTCGAGAACGAGTCGCCGATCTCGGCCAAGGGCAAGTTCTCGCTGGCGCGCGTCATGATCGGACGCGGCGACCGGGCCAATGCCGAGCGCTTGGTGCGCGATGCCTGGCGTAACGACCCGATGTCGGAAGATACCGAGAGCACGGCGCTCGATCTGTTCGGTGCGCTGATCACGCCCGGCGATCACAAGGCGAGGATGGACCTGTTCCTGTATGGCAGCGAGCATGAGATAGCGCTGCGCGCCGCAAAGAGGCTCGGCGGCGGCGAAGCGGCACTGGCGAAAGCCCGTATCGCTGGTTACCACAAGGCAGCCAATACGCGCGCGCTTTTGGAAGCGGTACCATACGAGCTGCGTAACGATCCCGGCTACCTATTCAGCCGGATCCAGCTCTTGCGCCGGGAAGAGAAATTCGCCGAGGCCGCCCAGTTGATGATGAGCGCGCCGAAAGATCCCGGCCGGCTCTACAATCTCGATGAATGGTGGATCGAGCGCCGGCTCCTGGCGCGCAAGATGATCGACATCGGCGAACACCGCACCGCCTATCTGATCGCACGCGATGCGGCGCTGCCCTCGCGCGACATCTACAAGACCGAGCAGGAATTCACCGCAGGCTGGATCGCGCTGCGCTTTCTCAACGACCCTGCAACCGCAGCCCAGCATTTTGCCCGGATCGGCGTCGGTAGCGCCAATCCCACGACGCTCGCGCGCGCCGGCTATTGGCAAGGCCGCGCGGCCGAAGCCGCCGGACGTTCTCAGGAGGCGCGCTCGGCTTTCGCGGCGGCCGCAGAACAGTCGACCAGCTACTACGGTCAACTGGCGCGCGCCAAGCTCGGCCTGCCCCAGATCGAGCTGAACGGGATGCCGAGTGCGCGCGGCCGCGGCGTCGAGCGGCTGGAGATCGTGCGCGCGGTACAGTTGCTTTACGAACTCGGCGAAGGCGAAATCGCTGTGCCGATTTTTGCCGATATGGGTGAGAACGGCGACGCCGACGCGCTGGTCGGGCTCGGCGAACAGGCCGCCCGCCAGGGCGATGCCCGCGGCATGCTCCTGATGGGCAAGGCCGCGCTCAATCGTGGGCTGCCGTTCGATTTCTACGCCTATCCGGTGACGGGCATTCCGCCGTTCAAATCGATCGGCCCCGACGTCGAGCAAAGCATCATCTACGCCATCGCGCGGCAGGAAAGCGCATTCAATCCGGCCGTTGTCTCGCCCGCGCAAGCCTACGGGTTGATGCAGGTAACGCCGGACGCCGGCAAATACGTCTGCAAGAAATACGGCGCCAACTTCGACCTCACCCGCCTCAAGAGCGATCCGGTCTATAATGCGACGCTCGGCGCAGCCGAGCTCGGCGGCTTGATCGACGACTATCGCGGCTCCTACATCCTGACATTTGCCGCCTACAATGCCGGCCGCGGCAGCGTCAAAAAATGGATCGACCGCTACGGCGACCCGCGCGACCCCAAGATCGACGCCGTCGACTGGGTCGAACTGATCCCCTTTTCCGAGACGCGCAACTATGTGCAGCGGATCATGGAGAACTTGCAGGTCTATCGCACCCGTTTCGGGGGCGGCACGCGGCTGCAAATCGAGGCCGATTTGCACCGCGGCAACGTCGAATAGCACTTCGCCGGAGTCCGGCTTGCCGCCCTTACGAAAAGCTTGAATAAGCCGGCGTCTCCGTGCGGACTTGAACTGCTTGGGATGAAGAACCCGGCACAAGAAAAATCCCCCTTCCGGCATCTGCCGAAAGGGGGATTTTTTTGATCAGGACGTTGTTGGAACGTCCGTTACTTGTGGATCATCGGCGCCTTCGCCGGTTCTTCCGGAGCCCAGAGGCGATAGCTGAGCGTTGCGAAGACGGTCATACCCTTCGTGGTGTTGGAGAGGTCGACGCCGCCCGGGACAACCGGGAGAAGGCCAGCACCCGACGCCTTCGAGTAAACCTCCTGCGTCGCCCATACCGACAAGCTCGCCGGGCCGAAGTTGTATTCGACGAGGCCACCGATCGCGAACAATTGGTAGTTCTGGGTGTTGCCGAGGGTGCCGAACGGGTGGGCCGTCAAACAGGTGAGGTCCGAACACTTGTCGTTGGAAACCTGCGCAACGTAATAGCCGACGGGACCAAACGTCCACTTGCCGATCGTCTTGGTGGCGGTGAAGTCGACGTGGAAGACATCACCCTGGGTGTAGTGATCGATCTGATTGGCCGTGTTGAATTCCCCGTAGATCGCGGCGCTCAGGTTCCAACCGTCCTTCAGATAAGAGAAGATCACTTCAGGCTGGAAGGTCCAGTACTTGTTGCCGAAGTTGCCGAAGCCGTTGAGGCTGTTGCCCGAGACAACAACGTTGGTACCGGGTGCCCCCTGAACGGTGCCGTCCGGAGCGTAGATGCCGAGACCCGTCTTAACAGCGAAACCGCTGGTTCCGAGCTTCCAGCTCAATTCAACCGGCACGAAGTAGGTGTTGTGGACGCCTGCGAACATGTCCACCTGATTGGCGTTCAATGCGATCGGTTGACCGACGCTCACCATACCGAAGGGCTGCACGATGACGGCGTCGTAGGTAGCGCCGAGGAACGTCCATCCGGGGACGAACAGGAAACCCTGCGCATCGACCGCAGCCTGCACACCCTGACGGGTACCAACCGCGCTGGTGATCGGGCCCGCCAAGTTCGTCTGATAGGTGAAGACCTGATCGAACATGTAGATGCCCGGCGGCGGAACGCCGGCGCTGGCGCCGATGAACACGCCCGGTTTTGACTGCCATTGCACGCCGCCTTCGAAGGCGTCGGCCGGCGAAAACGCGAAGGCGGCCAAGCCCGCTGCCGCCAAAAGAGCTTTGATGTTCGATTTCATTTGTCCCCTCATCGTATGAAACGCAAAACCACCCCAAGGCCGTCGTTTTTTACTTATCGCTTCGTCATCGGAAGTATCCGAACGCGACGAATCCGACGTGCCTATTTCTTGTTCTGAGAGTTGCTGCTCGGTGACAAAAAGGCAATTTAAACTTGGCTTATGACTCTTTGTCACAACCCTTTTTCGGAGGGGTGTTGCAAAATATGCACACACAAGGCCTCGACAATCGAATCCGCAAGTATCTGTTTTAACGGGTCAATTTTGCCAATTCATCGCCGCAGACGGCGCCGCTCAAAATTCCTTGACACGAAATTCTCGCCGTAACGTTGTGCTCTCGGTGGCGCTGCAACGTCAGATTCGAGGCCGCCTTTATCGACGGCAGCGCAAGCTCAGGGAGTACGCAGCCCAAGCGCACTTCATCAACAAACTTGCAGGATAGCCGCTTGCCAACGTAGGTAGTCGCAAACAATCAAGCAGCGGCCGCGGGCAAAAATGTTGGGAGGAAAGATGCGTTTTTTGGTGCGCGCGCCAGCGTTGGCGACGTTCTTGATGCTGTCCGGTCCGGCTTTCGCGGCAGATCAAGCCGATCTCGATCGTTGCAAGTTCGTCGGAGAACTCACCAAGGCCGATGCCGGAATCTCGGCCTGCGATCGCATCGTCAGTGACTCGAAAGTATCCACGCAAGACCGCGCCAACGCCTTGAGCAGCCGTTGCGGATGGTGGTGGGCAAAGAAGGATTCCGACCGGGCCCTGACGGATTGCAACGAAGCCATCGGGATCGACCGCAACTTGACCGCCGCTTATCTCAATCGCGGGAATGTCTATTTGAGCAAATCCGATTTCGATCATGCCTTGGCCGACTTCAACCAAGCGCTCCGGCTCGATCCGAAGAACGCCTGGGCTTATGCCGAGCGCGGCAATCTCTACAAAAACCGGGGAGATTTCGATCGCGCGCTTGTCGACCTCAATGAAGCGATCAGGCTCGATCCAGGCTACGCACTGGCCCACTTCTCGCGAGGCGATTTATACAAGAGCAAGGGCAACATCGCCGATGCGATGGCCGACATGAACGATACGATCCGGCTCGATCCCAATTACGCGCTCGCTTACTTCGTCCGCGGCCGGCTGTCCTACATACTCGGCAACAGCCCCGCGTCGCTCGAAGATTTCAGCAAAGCCATCAAGCTTGATGCCAGCGAAGCGACGTCCTACTTCAACCGGGGCGTCGCCTATTACGTCACCGGCGGCCGCAACCCGGACGCGATTGCCGATTTCAAGAAGGCCAGTGAACTCGACCCGAAGGATGCCTATACCGCGCTGTGGCGCGAACTTGCCGAGCGGCGCAACAATTCGCCGAGCCATCTGGCGGAAGCCGCCAAGCAGCTCGACATGACGGTCTGGCCGGCGCCGGTGATCCGCCACTTCCTGGGCGAACTCAACATCGAACAAACTTATGGCGCGGCCTTCGACACCGATCCGAAAACGAAGGCGGCGCAGACCTGCGAGGCCAATTTTTACAGCGGCGAATTGGCGCTTCTGATGAAGAACAAGAAGGAGGCGCAACGCCTGCTCAAGCTTGCCGCCGATCAGTGTCCGCCAAGCTTCATCGAATCGACGGCCGCGCTGGCCGAGTTGATCCCGCTGAAGTGAGGCGCGCGGCAGCGATACGTCGAGTGCCACGCGTGCTGAGCCGGCGACGATGACTCTAGGTAAGAGATGTCTGAATATGAGGATGTCTGAATAAGGTGACGTCGCCGAGATTGATGTTCGACATCAGCCGAAAGAGCTGAGCAGGTTCCCCCATACCCCCAGGATATGTCCCCCGGGAACACTGCTCAGCTTCTTAGCGCCCTCGCCTCTCCCGCGTAAAAGCGGGAATTCCTGCGAACCACCGAGAACGGACGACCTCGGGAGCCCCCCTCCGTCGCGCTCGAAGAATTACCGAAGCTTCTTGCACACGCAATCAAAAGACGTCGGTTGCGGAGCCGTCGGGGCGATGTTTCCAGAAGATGTTGCACAAAAGGCACGCACACTTTAATGGGTGTTGCCAACGGGCGTGCTACCTTTTCCGCATCGAATGAGCCGGCAAGCAATCTGCTTGCGGCTCAGCCCGGTGTCGGGCATATCCGCCTTAATGGAGCTGTGGCCGAGTGGCTGAAGGCGGCGGTTTGCTAAACCGTTATAGGCTTGTAAAGGCCTATCGAGGGTTCGAATCCCTCCGGCTCCGCCATTTTGACGGCTCGTCCCCGCCCTCCACGAACGATTTCCCTTAAGCTTGCCCTGCGGTCGGTGCTCGCTGGCCCATTCGCATGCGCTGTAGCGCCCGCAAGCCACGCCTCCGGTTGCGAGGCCGGCTCTCGACTGGCCTGCCTAAGCCGGCAGCTAGCTGCTTGAGTGCGGTTGGGTCGCGGCTCGAAAGCATCTTGGCGAACTCGTCGAGCTCATAGGGCAACTGGGGGGATAGCACCCGGTGCTTTCGCATCAAAAGCTTCAGCCGAGTCCACAAGCGCCAACGAAACGGCATCGGGCCACCCACCAATCCCAAGTCGACTTTTGCCAAGTCAACTTTTCCCAAGTCGACTTTGGATTTATGAACGTCAAACTTGATGCAGGGTTCCTGATCGAGGGACTGGAAGCTCCTGCGTCGCAGGGAAACCCTAGTGTGCGTCATGCGTCGATAATTGCGGGGAGAGCCAAGCCGGGTGCCGCTTTGCAGCAGCGGACTAGGCGCGCCGGAAGGTGGATCCGCAGGCGGATTTGGACAGCAGGAATTCAGCGCTTGCCAACTTCCAGGTCGATCAGCGCGATTCCAAGGTCAGCCCTCTTCTTCCGTCTCAGATGCGCGGCCGTGTCGGTGAGGACCACCTCCAACGTCGGTCGCACCTTGCCGTCGAGAAGATGCCCGCCGCGCGTCGAGCCGTCAGACAGGCCAAGAACGACATGAACGTGGAGGCTTGCCTTGCCATCGTCACCGACAGCGACATCCCCGATCGCGCTCAAGACTTCGCACTGTTCAGCAACCTCGATTTTTCTATAGGACTTCTTTTCAAAATCGAACCAGCCGACAGTGGCTCTTTCGAAGGCACCGATCGCCGTCAACGAAGCCGCGGTCATCCCGGCTTCGTTCGCGAATTTCGTCAACGCCGCGAATGCCTCTTCGCCGGAATCGAGAATGACGACACGAGTCTCAAGGCCTGCGTTGTCAGCGATTTTTGTGCTCTTCATGGCCGGCACCGTCTTCCCTGGATATCAGAGTCAAACAATTGGCTGCCATCGGCATCGTTCCGAGGAGAGGTCCATAAACAAAGGCCCTCGGGAAACCGAGGGCCTCAATTCACCAGGGGGTACATCCGCCCGCAGTGATACGCTATCTGTCTTCGGCTTCCCGGGCGAGGCGCTCGGCCTTCAATCGTTCGAAGTTTGCGCGAAAGGCGTCATCCGATTTCTTTCGCTCGCTGAGCGCCTTCTCGGCGTCCCAGCGGCTTTTTTCCTTCTTCGCCAAACGCTCTTCGGCGGTAAGGGAAGGCTTCTCGCGGTTTTCAAAATCCATAGCCGTCACAACGCCTTAAGGCTCTAAAGGTTCCCTTTTGCCGACCGCAGGTACTTCAAACCCTCGACCGCAAGCTTGTTCTCGTCATCCGTGTTGGCTCTCGCCATGACTTTCGAGACCTCGTCCCGAACCCTTCGCTCCTCGTCTACCGTTAGATTAACGAGCATACCGTAGGTCTGCATAACCCGATCGATGGCGGCCTGCATGATTTCGTCCCCTGCAAACGACAATAACGGCCGACGGGAACTTTTGTTCCACTGTTGGCCACCGCATTGCAACCGAAGCTAGCGAATCCGAAAATGTTTCGCCTTGGCCCCCAGCCAGCAATTGCTTCCCCGAAAGCCACGGATTTAAATGATCGAGGGCGGGGTTTGCTTTTTCGGAGGGTGCAAGCGTGAATCCCAAGGGTGCCGTGTTCCAGCCCGAATTGATCGAGCTGATGAAATCAGTTCTTGATGATGCGACGGCCTCGCTTCCAGAGCCGAAGCGGACCTCGGCGATCCGGGCCGAGATGGCGTCGACCATTCTTGCGTGTGCCGCAAAGGGTGAGAGAAATCCTGAAGCTCTCAAGATGTGCGCATTGACCGCCGTCGACGTCCCTCACTACTCGCATGTGATAGCGCCGGAGCGCCGTGCGGTCTGAGACGCACTGAGACATTTGGATCATGAATGCATCGGCGTCGTTTTAACGCCTGACGAAATTTTGAGACCCTCCAGGCGCAGGACGGCGCGCGTCGCGCCAAGGGGGAACGACATCGCCCCCTTCAACTAAACTGTTCGGCCAGCATATCCCTGACCTCCGAGATCACAGCGGTTTCGCCGGTGCGGGGCGGTGCGAGACGGAATTCAACCTCGGGCAGCGGCGGAAGCCTCGGAATGCCGGTGAAGGCGACAGCGCTTTCCGGAACGGAGGAAGTGTTGAGGCAGGTCACGCCGAGCCCGGCCGCCAGCGCCAGATGCAATCCACCAACGCCGGACGCCGAATGCGCGATCTTGAAGTGGACACGATGCGCGTTAAGCTTGGCGACGATGAAACGCTGCAGCGAGCACGTATCGGGCAGAACGACGAGCGGCAACACGCCGTCCCCGGGCATCGCAAAGGATTTGTCGGCAACCCAGATCAGGCGCTCGCGACGCAGTCCGGTGTGCGCCCCGGCGGCTCTATTTCTGGCGCGGCCTTTATCCAAAATCGCCATCGACAACCCGATATCGAAATCCCCCAATGCCGCCGCCTCCTCTTCGATGAGCGCGCTCTTGCGGATCGAGACATGCAGATGCAGACGCGGAAACTGGTCGCGCACACGCCGCAAGATGCCCGGTAACGCGCTGGGGCGAAAATAATCGGTGATCGCGAGCCGCAGATCGCCGGCAAGCTGAACGCCCTGCATGTCCCGATAGGCGGCATCGCTCCGTGCCAACAGTTCGCGGGCGTGATCGACCAGGCGCCTGCCGGCCGGCGTCAGGCTTGCACCTGTCTTGCCGCGGACAAGAAGCGGCAGGCCGCACATTTCCTCGAGCTTGCGGACCTGCTCGCTGACGGCGGATTGCGACCGGCAAAGCTTCGGCGCTGCCGCCGACAGACTGCCGCTCTCGGCAATCACCAGCAGAGTATTGAGAAGCTCGAGATCGAAATGCCGGGCTATCTTATCCATTCGATTATCCGATGGATAAGATCATATCTTCCCGCTTTTCTGTTATCAAGATGGGCGCCATGGTGCTGTTGCGAACCACCTCCAGGAGAACAGAGATGCCGGGCATCACGCTGACCGTTTCGGGAAAGGCCGACCAGGCCCTCACCAACCGCCTCGCCAGGGAAATCATCGATCTCACCAGTCGTGTGCTCAAGAAGCCGCATGATCGAACATGGGTGATCGTCCAATTTGAACCCAGGGAGAACTGGTTCATCGACGGTCACTCGCTGGTGGAGCACGGCAAGAACGCCTTCCGTCTGTGGGTTACGATCACCGACGAGACCAACAGCAAGGTCGAGAAAGCCGAGTATCAAAAGGCGGCGTTCGGACTGCTCTCGGACCTTATCGGCAACGTGCATCCGATCTCAAATGTCTACGTCATCGATGCCCGCGCGACGGCCTATAGCTACGGCGGCGTGACGCAGGAATATAATTTTCACCACGCAGCCGCGTGACGATGACCGCCGAGATCGTCTACTTCGATCCGGTTGCGAGGACATGCACCGAGCTTTGACGCATGAGCGTCATAGCCCCGGTGCATCGTGATCCAATTGCTGGCGTCAGGCGTCCTGCAACTCCTCAAGATCCGCAATCATTCCGCGTTCGGTGGGCCGCCAACGCAAACGTTGCCGCGAGCGCGCTGGCCGACGGCTGCGCCGAAGCCAACAACCGCCTGATCCGATCTTAAAGCCGCCGCTGATGAGGAAGCTCTGCCCCTCAAATGCGATCAGTGCATGCTCATCCAGTCGCGGGCTTCGCGCTGCGCGGCGGCGATTTCCGCTTCCGACATCAGCTCGGCAACCTCGCGGCGCATCTGGATGGCGTCGCTGCGGCCCTTCAGAGCGGCCAGGTTGAACCACTTATGTGCGGCGACCAGATTGACGACGCCGGAACGGCCGCTCGACCAATAAAGCCCGCGCTCGAACAGCACATCCGGAACAGCAGTCGCCGTGACCGGTATTGCCGTATCCAAATCGATAGAACCCTGAAACATGTTGGTCTCCCCGTTTATCGTTGGTCCGCGCTGTTGTCCGCGCGCGGCCCCCGTCCAGTTTGTAAAACGCCCCGTTACCCCGTTGCGCTAAATGCGCCGCCGTTGACCGGCTGGTGGGGTAATCATGACCATTCAAGTTTGAAGGACGGTTTAAATATCGGGATGAATGGTGCGTAAACGCCTCAAAGGCTGCGGGACCCCGCAACATGCAGGAAGTGCCCATTTCATGCGGGCTTTTCGGACATTCAGGAAAACGGTTTACCGTGGCGTTTGGCGAACGGATAACCATTGCCGCAACCGGCAGGACCGACAGGAACGTCGCCGCGGCCAGCCACCGTTACCGCTCGCACGTCGGGCAAGCGGACAAGTCGAACGGAATGTCTGATGATCGGGAAAAGTCGCCGGGCAAGGCGCACCGGCTTGGAACGAGGGCGTCGGCGAACACGTCAGGACCAGATTTCATAGGCCGTGGGGCAATTGGGCCCTCGGGCTGATGAAATTGCGAACCACTTAAGGGATCCGCACCGAACGAAGAAAACCTGTTTCTTCTGCCGTACCGGCCTTTATCGGGAGCGAACTCCCTCGAAAGACGATCCAGCCGTTTGACCTGATGTCTCGCCGACACCCTCTTTCGTCGACATGAGCCGCTCTTCAAATCTCTTCCCTAGGGAAGCAACCGTCGGAAGGCTCGTGTGACGTGCCGGCATCAAACCGCCGGCATCTTCTTAAGGCGCGCTTACTTCTTCTTCTTGGAGACCTTGCGGGTCTTCTTCGCAGTCTTCTTCACTGCGCTCTTCGCCTTCTTCGCCTTCTTAGCTTTCTTCGCCATAGTGCCCTCCTAATGTAGTGAGATGGCTTAATCGCTGCGTGCACTCGGGAATCGAGATGCACACACATCCCGAATACACCAACACAGCGAAAAAAACATCTTCCCGCTTAAGGAAGTATTGACGCCTCAAGACCGGCGCGCGCGACGCACGACGACCGCAACGACGTTAAAGCATGCGCGTGTCGGCGCAAAAAATCGGCGAGAGACACCGCTTTCAATTTCGAAAAAATAAAAAAAACCGCTGTACTGTAGTGTTTTTTGTTATTCGCGATATCGATGTGGTTGCACGATCAACATCCTCAAGCATTCGAAATACCCTTCCGAGGGGTGTCGCACGGACTCCGAATCGAAAATTTTGCAACAAAAAAATTTTTCGCGATTGGCGCCCCGGCGTCTCATCGGCGCTCGCCAGACGCCGATTCACACCCAAATCGAATGCGGCTGATTCGGGGCCGCACCGCGCGCCGATGCCGCACATCGCCAAACATCGTGAACGATCGGTGACCAAGCGTGAGCTTCATCGATCGCCGCGCGCGGCGTCGATGCGCCGACTTAAACGCCGAGTTTGGATTTCAGGAGATCGTTGACGGCTTGCGGGTTCGCCTTGCCGCCGGAAGATTTCATCACCTGGCCGACGAACCAGCCGAGCGCCTGTGGCTTGGCCTTGGCCTGCGCGACCTTGTCCGGATTGGCGGCGATGATCTCGTCGACCACCTTTTCGATCGCGGAGAGGTCCGTCACCTGCTTCATGCCGCGCGCTTCGACGACGGCGCGGGGGTCGCCGCCCTCCTGCCAGACGATCTCGAACAGGTCCTTGGCGATCTTGCCCGAGATCGTGCCCTCGCCGATCAGGTCGACGATACCGGCGAGTTGCACGGCTGATACCGGCGAGGCGCCGATGGCCAGCCCTTCCTTGTTCAGCCGTCCGAACAGTTCGTTGATCACCCAGTTCGCGGCGACTTTGCCGTCGCGAGCCTGGTTGGCGAGCTTGGCCAGCACCGTCTCGAAGAAGTCCGCGCTCTCGCGTTCGGCCACCAGCACGCTCGCATCGTAAGGCGAGAGCGAAAATTCGGCGATGAAGCGCGCTTTCTTCTGGTCCGGCAGTTCCGGCAGGCCCGCCTTCAGTTCAGCGACATAGGCGTCGGAGAATTCCAGCGGCAGCAGATCGGGATCCGGGAAGTAACGGTAGTCGTGCGCCTCTTCCTTGGAGCGCATCGAGCGGGTTTCGCCCTTGTTAGGATCGAACAGCCGGGTTTCCTGATCGATCGAGCCGCCCTCCTCGATGATTTCGATCTGCCGGCGCGCTTCGTATTCGATCGCCTGCCCGATGAAGGTGATCGAGTTCATGTTCTTGATCTCGCAACGGGTGCCGAGCGGCCCGCCGGGCTTACGCACCGACACGTTGACGTCGGCGCGCAGGCTTCCCTTCTCCATGTCGCCATCGCAAGTGCCGAGGTAACGCAGGATCGAGCGCACCTTGGTCACATAGGCCTTGGCCTGCTCGGCATCGCGGATGTCCGGTTTTGAGACAATCTCCATCAGCGCGACGCCGGAACGATTGAGATCGACGAACGACATGGTCGGCGATTGATCGTGCAGCGACTTGCCGGCGTCCTGTTCAAGATGCAGCCGCTCGATGCCGATGGTGGCAGTCTTGCCGCCTTCCAGTTCGACCGTCACCTCGCCTTCGCCCACGATCGGCGACTTGTACTGGCTGATCTGATAACCCTGCGGCAAATCCGGATAGAAATAGTTCTTCCGGTCGAACACCGAGCGCAGGTTGATCTTCGCGTTCAGCCCGAGCCCCGTGCGCACCGCCTGCTTGACGCACTGCTCGTTGATCACCGGCAGCATGCCCGGCATTGCCGCATCGACGAGCGAGACATGGGAATTCGGCGCGCCGCCGAATTCGGTCGAGGCACCGGAAAACAGTTTCGCGTTCGAGGTCACCTGGGCGTGAACTTCCATGCCGATCACAACTTCCCAGTCGCCGGTTGCGCCCTTGATCAATTTGCCGCTCGCTACCGTCATGCCCAGAGTTCCGATTCCGAAGTTCGCAACATATCGCGGCAACCTCTGATGCGAACTTCGGAATCAAAGGAGCTCTGGCAACTTATTATTTCTAGTGCGGCTTTGAATTTGAAGTTCCTATGACGAGCCAGCGGCAACACTGATAGGAACTTCAAATTCGCCGCACTAGCCGCCTTCGAGCGTAGCGACGATCCGCTCCCACTCGTTTTCGAGTGGATCCTTCGCCACTGGCTGGCCGGCCTGGCGATACCAGTACCCGGCATTGGAAAGATCGCCCTCGACGCGGTGCAGATAGGCGTGCACCCAGGCTGAATTGGCGTCGCTCTCGTCCTGGACGATCTTGTGCGCGGCATCCCAGTCGCCCTTGGCCGCCCACCACAATGCGGCGAGCGGCGGCGCGAGACCTGCCTCTGGCATTGCGTTTGGCAGCGTCGATTTGAGATCGGCCCTTTTAAGGTTAGCCATGCTCACCACCATTTCGGCGGCGTGAAGCGGCCCGCCGCCTGCTCGACCACCTCGCCGAGCGAGAACAGCGCCTCCTCGTCGAACGGCCGCCCGATTAGTTGCAAGCCGAGCGGCAGGCCCTGGCTGTCCTTGCCTGCGGGAACCGCGATGCCCGGCAGACCGGCCATGTTAACCGTCACCGTGAAGATGTCGTTGAGATACATCTCGACCGGATCGGCCCCGCCTTTCTCGCCGACGCCGAAGGCCGCCGACGGCGTCGCAGGCGTAAGGATCGCGTTCACGCCCTTGGCGAAGCAATCCTCAAAATCCTTCTTGATCAACGTGCGCACCTTCTGCGCGCGAAGATAATACGCATCGTAGTAACCGGCGGAGAGCACATAGGTACCGATCATGACGCGGCGGCGCACCTCGCTACCAAAACCTTCGGCGCGGGTATTTTCGTACATATCCGAAATCGCGCGGCCCGGCACGCGCAGACCGTAGCGGACGCCGTCATAGCGGGCGAGGTTCGAGGAAGCCTCCGCCGGCGCCACGATGTAATAGGCCGGCAGCGCATATTTGGTGTGCGGCAGCGACACCTCGACGAGTTCCGCGCCAGCGGCCTTCAGCCATCCGGCGCCCTCGGTCCAGAGCTTTTCGATTTCGGCCGGCATGCCGTCGAGGCGATATTCCTTGGGGATGCCGATCTTCATTCCCTTTACGGATTTTCCGACCGCAGTCTCATAGTTCGGCACCTCGCGATCGACCGAGGTGGTGTCCTTGGGATCATGACCCGCCATCGAGCGCATCAGGATCGAGGTGTCGCGCACGGTGCGGCCGATCGGACCGGCCTGGTCGAGCGAAGACGCAAAGGCGACGATGCCCCAGCGCGAGCAGCGCCCGTAGGTCGGCTTGATGCCGACGGTCGCCGTGAATGCCGCCGGCTGGCGGATCGATCCGCCGGTGTCGGTCGCGGTCGCGCCCATGCACAGCAGCGCTGCGACCGCCGAAGCCGAGCCGCCCGACGAGCCACCGGGCACCAGCGTCGTGTTGGCGCCGTCGCGCCGCCACGGATTGACGACCGGACCAAAGCAAGACGTCTCGTTGGACGAGCCCATCGCGAATTCGTCGTTGTTGAGCTTGCCGAGCAGAACCGCGCCGTCGCGCCAGAGCTGTGAGGTGATCGTCGACTCATAGGTCGGCACGAAATTGCCGAGAATTTTTGAGCACGCGGTGGTTCTGACGTCCTTGGTGGCGAAGAGATCCTTGATGCCCAAGGGAATGCCGGCGAGCGGACCGCCATCGCCCTTGGCGATATCGGCGTCAGCCTGTTGCGCCATGGCACGCGCTTGATCCGGCGTCTCCAGCACAAAGGCATTGAGCGCGCGCGCGGCTTCCATCGCGGCCAGATGCGCATCGGTCAGTTCAAGCGAGGTGAATGACTTCTTCGCGAGGCCGTCTCGAGCCTCGGCAAGCGTCAGCGATGTCAGATCGGTCATTTATTAGCTTGCGGTACGGGGCTGCAAAAGAAGGGAGACAGAGTCTTGTCATTGATGGGATCGTCGCGCTTCACCTCGCCGCGCGCCTGGCTTGCGGCCTCCAGCGCATCGAGCACCGCATCCATCGCCTTGTCAGGATCGGCCACCTTGCCCTGGCGTTCCATGGCATCGAGATATTCCATGTAGGCGCGGTAGGCCTTTTCATCGTCGCAGAGCATGCACATCGGACGTCTCGCTAAAAAAGTTACTCAACGACTTTCGGCACCAGGAAAAAGTGATCCTGGGTTTCCGGCGCGTTCCTGACGATGTCATCGGCGATTTCGCCGTCGTTGACCACATCGGCCCGCTTCTTCATGGTCATCGGCGTCACCGAGGTCATCGGTTCCACGCCCTCGACATTGACCTCCTCGAGCTGCTCGACGAACGCGAGCATGGCGTTCAGTTCGCCCTGGAGGTGCGGAATCTCGGAATCCTTCACCCCGATCCGCGCCAGATGCGCGATACGGCGAACGGTGGCAGCATCGACCGACATTATATATATGGCCTCAAACGGGGATTTCAGCCTGCGGTATAGCAGAGGCCGGTTTTGCGCCGCAACCTTGGGCGCGGCCTCTAGTGGGCCGATCAACCCGCCATTCTGCTCAACCGGGCCAGCGCACTGCCGGCCAAAGCGCGGGTCAGCGCCGCCGCCGGCATGTCGCGCCCCAGCCTCACGGCCTGCCCGGCCCAGAGATTGGTGAAATCGAGTTTGCCCTGTTTTTCGGCGGCCGCCTTCAAGGGCCCCAACCCCGTCGCCGCGTGGGGAAATTCCGGCGCCAAGTGCGAAATCGGGCCAACCTCGCGCATGACCCGGTTCGCCAGCCCCCGCGCCGGGCGCCCGGTCATGACGTTGGTGATCACGGTGGAATCATCCCGTCCTTGCGCCAGGGCGGTGCGGGCCGGCGCGGAAACCTTGGATTCCGGACAACGCAGGTACGCCGTTCCGATCTGCACCCCGGCCGCCCCGAGTGCAAAAGCCGCTGCAATCCCCCGCCCGTCCGCGATGCCACCCGCCGCGATCACCGGCACGCGCACCGCATCGACGACTTGCGGCACCAGCGCAAAGGTGCCGGGTTGTTCGGCGATTTTTTCGGTCAGGAACATGCCGCGATGGCCGCCGGCCTCGGCGCCTTGCGCGATGATCGCATCAGCGCCGTGTTCCTCGAGCCAGATCGCTTCCCGCACCGTGGTCGCCGATGCCATCACCTTGCGGCCGGCGGCCTTGACCCGCGCCAGCAGGCCTGGCTCCGGCAGGCCGAAATGGAAGCTGACGATTTCAGGCTTGAGTTCCTCGACGACCTCGCACATCGCAGCGTCGAACGGGGCGCGGTTGGCGGCGTTGATCGGCGCCGCGGGATCGAGACCCAGCTCCTCGTAATAAAGTGAGAGCCGCTCTTTCCAGGCGGCCTCGCGCGATGGATCGGCCGGAACCGGCGTGTGGCAAAAGAAATTCATGTTGACCGGCGCGGACACCTGCTGCCGGATGATCTGGATCTGCTCGCGAGCCTTGTCGGCCGACAACATCGCGCAGGGCAGCGAGCCCAATGCCCCGCCTTGCGCCGCCGCGATCACGAGATCGGCGTCCATCACACCCGCCATCGGCGCCAGCACGATCGGAAATTCAATCTTGAAAAGGTCGATCAATCGGCGGTCGGGCCACATGGTCTGCTCTCTTGCGGGGGGAAGGAAATCGCCGCCAGCATCGTTGCCGGGGCATTTTCACCATATTAGCAGCAGCAGCATCATTGGACCATGGCACGCAAATGTTGGAACTGCCGCTCGAACTTGTTATGCGAAGCCCATGACCGCGCTCATTTTACCCCTGATCGACGCGGCCGGACATTGGCCCAAGCGCGGTGCGCTGATCGGGCTTGATCTCGGCACCAAGACCATTGGCGTTGCCGTGTCCGACCCCGACCGGCGGTTGGCGACGGGGGTTACCACCATCCAGCGCAAGGCCTTCAAGGCTGACGCCGCGCGCCTGCTCGAAATCGCCGCTGAGCGCACCGCGGTTGGTTTCGTGCTAGGGCTGCCGATCAACATGGACGGCAGCGAGGGACCGCGCGCGCAGTCGACCCGCGCCTTTGCCCGCAATTTTGCCGGCATGACGGAGCTCGCAATCGCGCTGTGGGACGAGCGGCTTTCGACCGCTGCGGTCGAGCGCGAGTTGATCGGGATGGATATGAGCCGCGCCCGCCGCGCCAAGGTGATCGACGAGCACGCGGCGATCTTCATTCTCCAGGGCGCGCTCGACCGGCTTTCGAAGAACCTATGAGCTCGTGAGCAGGATGGTCTGCACCAC
>DATHPL010000386.1:0-6341 GCA_035483915.1 Bradyrhizobium sp. | reverse complement strand
CAGGCCACCATTATTCTCAGACGCCGAAATTGCAGCTTCTGCTCCAGGAATCTTGTCGATCAAGGCCTGAACCTTGTCGTGAGGTCCTTCGCGGCGAAGGAAACCTAGAATGATGCCGATGGTCTTTTCGGCCACAGCATCTTCGATGCCGGCCTTTGAGGCCAGCCACCCTGTCAGCTCGTCCATTGCGCCCCGTCCTCGGACCGGCTTATCCGCCGGATCCGTGCTCGCGATTTATCTTGATCTTCCGCGAGACGAATTACAAGCGATCACCGCCGTCGCTGATGTGAATCGCGTCGCGAGTGTTGCAGCAATGCAAGAGCGAGCGACCATTTCACACCTTGACGGATGAGTTTCATTCAAAAATTGATGATGCACGGCGACAAAAACGGTTGAACGCACGTTCATCGTAACGTGTTTCCCTTACGTATTCGTTCGTTGAAGGTTCAATCGGCTTGCAACATGCCTTATAAACAGGACGCTTGGACTGTGCGATGTGCACAACGAAGGCGATGTAATGGCAATCCCCGATATCCAGACCGCCGATACCGTTGAAAAGATTTTTATCGGCAAAGGCGAGCAACCGGCCTGGCTGACGCTTGGGCTCGCCAATCGGCATGGGCTGGTGACGGGCGCGACTGGAACGGGAAAGACCGTTTCGTTGCAGGTGATGGCCGAGGGATTTGCGCGTGCCGGCGTTCCCGTGTTCGCGGCTGACATCAAGGGAGACCTGTCCGGCATCGCCGAAGTCGGTGAGGCTAAGGATTTTATCCTCAAGCGGGCCGAGGATATGGGTCTTTCTTTTCAAGTGGATCAATTTTCAACGGTGTTCTGGGACGTCTTCGGCGAGCAGGGCCATCCGGTCCGCGCCACCGTCTCCGAAATGGGACCGCTTCTGCTATCGCGCATGATGGACCTGAACGATGTCCAGGAAGGCGTGATGAATATCGCTTTCAGGGTCGCGGACGAGCAGGGATTGCTGCTTCTCGACATGAAAGACCTGCGTGCGATTCTGACTTTCATCGCCGAGCATGCCGGCGATCTGACCACTCAATATGGAAATGTTTCGAAGCAGACGGTGGGGACCATCCAGCGTCAGCTTCTGGTGTTGGAAAACCAGGGCGGTGATAAATTTTTCGGCGAACCGGCACTGGACTTGAAGGACTTCATGCGTACCGATCGCGATGGCCGGGGCATGGTCAATATTCTGGTCGCGGACAAGCTGATGCAGAGCCCAAGGCTGTACGCGACCTTCCTGCTATGGATGTTGTCGGAGCTGTTCGAGCAGTTGCCGGAAGCCGGCGATCCCCCCAAACCGAAACTGGTATTTTTCTTCGACGAAGCTCATCTGTTGTTCAATGACGCGCCGAAAGCGCTGATGGAAAAGATCGAGCAGGTGGTGCGGTTGATCCGATCGAAGGGTGTCGGGGTTTATTTCGTAACGCAAAATCCGATCGACGTGCCCGACAAGGTGCTGGCCCAATTGGGAAACCGTGTGCAACACGCGCTTCGCGCCTTCACGCCGCGGGACCAGAAGGCGGTTACGGCGGCGGCCGAGACCTTTCGTCCCAATCCGAAGCTCGATACCGCCCAGGTGATCATGCAACTCGGCAAGGGCGAAGCGCTGGTGTCTTTCCTGGAAGGCAATGGCATTCCGGCCGTGGTGGAACGTGTCATGGTCCGCCCGCCGACGGCGCGGATCGGGCCGATCACGCCGGAGGAGCGCAAGGCGATCATCGACAAGAGCCCGGTGAAGGGAAAATACGACACCGCGATTGATCGCGAATCCGCCTACGAGGTGTTGCAGAAGCGCGTGGCAGGGGCGGGCGGCGGAGGTGGTGGTGGAATACTGGGGCAGATCGGCGCCATCGTTGGCACGATTTTCGGCACCGGCACGTCGCGCGGCAGGCTGTCGACCGGCCAGGCCATCGCCCGTAACGTCACCCGTTCTGTTACCAATAAGGTGGTCGGCGGGGTGGCCGCCGATCTCGGCAAGTCGGTCGGGGGCTCGATAGGCGGTTCGGTCGGCCGCGCCATCGTTCGCGGTGCGCTCGGCGGACTGCTGCGAAGATAGAAGTTGGTACGGGTTCATCCGTTTTCAGAAAGTGACGTGTGTTGAGATACCCCTCGTTGCGAGCGCCGCTCGATATCCTTTTCCTGGTCTGCTGCTTTATCTTGACCGCTGATGTTCTCGGTCCCGAGATCTTCGGCCACGGAAAGACAAAGGACTATCCGCTCTGGTTCTGGGCCGGCCAGCAGATCTTGCAGGGCGGCGACCTCTATCCGCACGATCCTCAGGCCGCTTTCGCGTTTCTGTATCCGCCGCCGGCAGCGATCCTGCTGGCGATCCCCGCCCTCTTCGGAAAAATTCCGCTTTATATTTGCCTGTCGCTGCTGAACGTCGCCGCCTGGTGGATTGTGGCGCAGCTTTCGAACGCAATGACCGGCGACGGCGAGGTTCCAAGCCCCTGGTTGGCGGCGCTGCCATCGATCGCCATGATCTCGTTCACCTTTGATATGTTTGATCTCGGCCAGCCCAATCTGGTTTTGCTGGCGTTGATGCTGTTGGGGTTCTGGCTTCTCCAGCAGGGGCGCTCCTGGAGTTCGGGAAGCCTGTTTGCGCTCGCGACCGCCATCAAGGTTTTTCCGGTGGCCGTACTTCCTTATTTGCTGTGGCGGCGGCAATGGGCGTCGGCCGCGAGCACGGCGATCTTTCTCGTCGTTTTCCTGATCGTCATTCCAACGCCTGTACGTGGCTTTCAGCATAATCTCTCCGAGCTGAAGACCTGGTATCAGGGGATGGTCGGATCGAGTTCGGAAGCGGGCTTCGGAAAGCGCGACGATCAGAACTGGTCATGGATGAACCAGTCCATCATCTCCTTGACGCACCGCCTGACGCGTCCGGTCGATTACAACCAGGACAATCCAAACAACGCGCCTGCCTACATGAATCTGCTCGATCTCGATTTCAAGACCGCCAATTTGATCGTGTTGGGTGTCTCGCTCATCATCGGGCTTGGCTTCGTCGCCGTGATGCCTCCACGGCAGCGCAGAACGCCGCGGTCGGACGCCGAAGAACTCGGCATCCTGTTCTGCCTCATGACCGTTGCGTCGCCGCTGGCGCGCCAATATTATTTCATTTGGTTGTTTTTCCCGCTCACGGTCCTGATCCATCGGGCGGCCTACGATCCCCGCGCCGCCGTGCGCAAGGCAACATGGATCGTGCTGGCCATCGCGGGCTTTCTGGTTTGTCTGTCGCTTCCGGTATTTCCGCATGATTGGCAGGCTTACGGAAACAACTTTCTCGCAACCGTCGCGATGGCCGCGGGCCTGGCCTGGTACCTTCTGCATCCGGTAGAGAACAAGGCTGGTTCCTCGACGTTACCCTTGGCTGGCTCCTTGTCGGCATCCGGCCGCGTGCCGTAAGGTGCCACGTGCCGTAAAGTAAGTTAAGAAAACTCCCGCCAGCGAAGGAAGATCGGAAATGTCCGACGCCGCACAACTTCAAAAAGTCCTAGAGCGCATCGATGCCGATTTCGACAACAGCCTCGAGCGGTTGTTTGCGCTGTTGCGGATCAAGTCGATTTCGGCCGATCCTGCCTTCGCCGGCGAATGCAAGGCGGCGGCCGATCACCTGGCGAAGGACATTGCCTCGCTCGGGCTGGCTAGTGAGGTGAGGCCGACCGATGGGCATCCGGCCGTGGTCGCCAAATCCAACGGGAAGTCGAGCAGCGGACGGCCGCATGTCCTGTTTTATGGCCACTACGATGTGCAGCCCGTCGATCCCTTGAACCTCTGGCATCGCCCGCCATTCGAGCCTGCCATTACCGATCATGCGGATGGGCGGAAAATCATCGTTGGTCGCGGCGCCGAGGACGACAAGGGACAGTTGATGACTTTTGTCGAGGCGTGCCGTGCCTGGAAGTTGGTGACGGGTTCGTTGCCGGTCGACATGACGATCGTGATCGAAGGCGAAGAGGAGGTCGGTTCGAAAAACTTCGTTCCGTTCCTCGAAAAAAACAAGGCCGACCTTGCGGCGGACTATGCGCTGGTCTGCGACACCGGGATGTGGGACCCGAACACGCCGGCGATCACGACGTCGTTGCGCGGGCTCGTTTACCAGGAGGTGAAGATCAAGGCCGCCAACCGCGATCTGCATTCCGGCATTTTTGGCGGTGGCGCACAAAACCCGATCCGCGTCTTGACCCGCATCCTCGGTGGCATGTTCGACGACGACGGCCGCATCACGATTCCGGGTTTCTATGATGGCGTGAAAGACGTGCCCGCAGACGTTCTGGAGCAATGGCGAAAGCTCGATCTGACCCCCGAGAAGTTTCTCAAGCCCATCGGCCTGTCGATTCCGGCCGGTGAGAAGGGTCGTCTGTTGATCGAGCAGATCTCGTCGCGCCCGACCTGCGACGTCAACGGTATCGTCGGCGGCTATATCGGCGAGGGCTCGAAGACCGTGATCCCGGCGGAGGCCTCCGCCAAGGTTTCGTTCCGCCTGGTCGAGGGCCAGGACCCCGACAAGATCCGCAAAGCCTTCCGCGATTACGTCACGGCGCGGTTGCCGGGCGATTGCCATGCTGAGTTTATCGACCATTCCAACGCGCCCGCGGTTGCGCTCGACTGGAATATGAAGCCGCTCGCGGCTGCCCGGCGTGCTCTGGCGGAGGAATGGGGCAAGGACGCGGTTCTGATGGGGTCGGGCGCCTCGATCCCGATCGTGGCTGATTTCAAGCGCACGCTCGGTCTTGACTCGCTGCTGGTCGGTTTTGCGCTCGACGACGACAACATTCATTCGCCGAACGAGAAGTACGACCTCAGGAGCTTCCACAAGGGCATCCGCTCCTGGGCCAGAATTCTCGCAGCGTTGGCGGAATAGGTTTCACTGCGCAATTCATACCGATGGCGATCGGGCGCCAAACGTAAAAACGCCGCCCGGAATTGGACGGCGTTTGGATTTGATGTGCAGAGGTATGTGAGAAAAACTCTACACCCGTTTTCTTAAATTTTCAATTCTTGTAGCTCGGGTCCAGCCGGTCGAGCTTGCGCAACAGCGGCGGCCACACCAGCGTGGTCGAACGCAGCTCCTGCCGTTCAGGGTTGGCGAGCAGCCGTGTGTTTTTATCGATGACATCAGGATCGACGGGGTAGGCCGTCGGCCCCAGCATCCGGGTGCGAACCTGCATGGTGCAGGCCCGCTCGAGATGGAACATGCGCTCAAAGGCGGAAGCGACCGAACGGCCGACCGTCAGCGTGCCGTGGTTGCGCAACAGCATGTGATTTTTGTCGCCGAGATCGCGTTGCAGGCGCGGGCGCTCATCGTGGTCGAGCGCGATGCCCTCGTAGTCATGATAGGCGAGATCGTAGGTGACGAGTTGTGCGGTCTGGTTGAGCGGCAGCAGGCCTTCCGCACTGCTTGCCACGGCCGTACCATCCGGTGTGTGCAGATGAATCACGCAGCCCGCATCCTCACGCACTTCGTGAATTGCCGAGTGAATGGTGAAGCCGGCCGGATTGATATGGTACGGACTTTTCGTGAGCAGATTGCCGTCGAGATCGACCTTGACCAGGCTGGAGGCGGTGATTTCGTCGAACATCAGCCCGTAGGGATTGATGAGGAAATGATGTTCGGGTCCCGGTACCCGTGCGGAGATATGCGTGTCGACCAGATCGTCCCAGCCGTAATAGGCAATCAGGCGGTAGCAGGCGGCAAGATTGACGCGCTGGCTCCACTCCGCCTCCGTCATTCCCGACGGCACTTCCTTCAGGCGAGCTTCCGCTGGCGACATGACGGGATCTCCTGTTGATCGCTGAATTTCCGCAAGCCTATTCGCGCCAACGGCGGGCTACAAGGCGTGTTGCGTACTTGGCAGTTATGCTTCTTGGGCTGCAGCGATGCCGCCTTACGGCGGTGGCATCGTCAACAGGCTCGAGATACTCCGCCCGCGGATGTCGTAGACCCGGGCATACACCACGTCGTCGCGCTTGATTTCAACCATGATTGGCGCGCTGATCAGGCCCTTGCAGTAGAATTCGCCGAGCGTCATCGCGAAGTCGGCGACGTGGCTGTCCCAGCCAATGGTGAAATCGGGGCCAAGTGCGACCTGCGCCCCCCGGTGCGGCCCGCATACGGCGACATTCCACTTGTGTCCAGGCGGCGGAGTTACGTGCCGTTCGTCAAGTTGCTCGCGCAGGCTGTCGGAGGCCTGCTTGAATGCCAGCCCCCAGTAATCGAGCATGTAGCGGTCGTCGGCGCCGCGCACGGTGCCGGCGATATGGTTGAAATGGGTGTATTGATAGGGGTGCAGGCGGATCATTTCGCCAAGCGGCAGCAG
>DATHPL010000385.1:0-3312 GCA_035483915.1 Bradyrhizobium sp. | reverse complement strand
TCCGGCGTCGACCAATTTTCTGGTGCGCTTGGCGCGACAACGCGACGGCGGCCTCGGTCGTTCTCGACATATCATTCCTCGCTTCCGATCGGCCTCTACGTCTCTGTCTGCGCGGCGATCAGCATCTGCGCGGCCTTGCTGCTCCCCGACAAAACCAATAAGGACATTGCGCACGAGGTGCACTACGGCAATGCCTGAGCGTCCCGAGCGCTTGGCCACGCTGAGCCGGGGCGCCACGTGCCACCAGCGAGATGACCTTTCTTCGAGAGTGATCTTGAACGGTTCCTAATGTCCCATGCCCGAGTTGGGTCATTGGCAGACATTCTCATCGCGCAAGGTTGCGAGCCGCTTTTTTTAGACCCGAGATGGGCCGACGGCGCGCTACGGCCTCCGCAAAGTATCGTCCGTGCTTGAATGCATTCTTGTTACCTTTTGGAACCCCGGGGGACCGACTGCCGTACGGCCGATCATCAACTTCGATTTGGCCGCACATCCGCCGTTTCCGGTCAGCCCCTAACAGCCGACGTGTAGACGACCGCTGCTTTTCGTCGAGAAGTGGCCAGCATCGGACGTTCGAGCACCACTTATTGTCAGCGGATCCCACCTCGCTAACCGGCCGAATGCGCATTAGAGTGGTCCCAAGACCGGTTCACCCCCCGCGGTCGGCAGGCCGCGGCTGCTCGTTTGGCGCTCGGCCGATCGGTATTGACCAACTTGATAGAAAAGGTGGGACCATGGCAACGAAAACACTTCGCCTCTCAAAGACACGGACGGCTCTTGTAAATTTGCTGAGTGCGGTAGCGACGATCACACTCGGCTCGTCGGCGGCCCTTGCGGCCGGAGATCGCGCAGCCGGTCAGGAGTTTTTCGCCAAACACTGCACCCCCTGTCACTCGACGGAGGCAGGCGTGAACAAGATCGGCCCCTCCCTCGCCGGCGTTGTCGGCCGCAAGAGCGGGTCCGCACCGGGCTACACCTATTCAGCCGCCCTCATGGCGGCAAACATCACGTGGGACGACAAGACGCTCGATCAGTGGCTCCAGAGCCCGATGGGCGACGTTCACGGCACGAAGATGTTCATCACCGTTCCTAACGCCGAAGATCGTCAGAACGTCATTGCGTATCTCGAGACTCTAAAATGACGAACCTGCGGTCGCGAATAGCATGCGAACATGCTATTGCCCGTAATTTGCCAGGATTCGGCGAGTTTCATTCGCCTGCGACCGAGAGGCCGCGTTAGGTTGTACGCGTATGAGTACGTGCCTCCCGCCTATGTTTACTGACGATCTCCGAGGTCGTCATCTTCTTCCGAACGCGGAATAAGCCGCGTTCGGGAAGAACTGCAGCACTTGCGTAACGGGCAACATTTGCAGCCTAGTTCGCAAACGGTTCGCGCAACTTGAATTGCCCGAGTTCAATCTGGTACCACTTGCGAGATGCCGCACAATGGAGTTGCGATTTCCATGACTCCAAACGCCGTGGTTGAACCGGGAGCGGTTCCACAGCCCGTATCGGCGCCGCTCACACGCGCTGCGATCTTCCTCGTCGTGACGATAAATTCTGGCCCGGATAACCGCGCCGCCGTGCGATCCTTCTGCGCAGACCTTTCGGCGTTGATACGCGCGGTTGATTTTCGCGATCTTGAAGCTGGCCTCTCGTGCGTGATGGGAATAGGGTCCGGGGCGTGGGACAGGCTGTTCGGAAACCCGCGCCCGGCCGAACTCCATCCGTTCCGGGAGATCCAGGCCGGATCGCGCCATGCGGTATCGACCCCTGGGGACCTACTTTTCCATATCCGCGCGAAGCGCACGGACCTCTGCTTCGAGATGGCGATGCAGATCATGGCACGTCTCGGCGACGCAGTCTCTGTGGTCGACGAGGTGCACGGCTTTCGCTATTTCGATGATCGCGACCTTCTGGGGTTTGTCGACGGCACGGAGAATCCGCGTGGCGAAGCGGTGATCAAAGCCGCGCTAATCGGGGAGGAGGATTCCGCTTTCGCAGGCGGCAGTTACGTGATCGTGCAGAAATATCTGCACGATCTGGACGGTTGGAACGGGCTGTCCACGGAGGCACAGGAGCGCATCATCGGGCGCACCAAATTATCCGACATCGAGCTGGACGACTCGATCAAGCCGACCTCGGCGCACAACGCGCTGACCACGATAACCGAGAACGGCCAAGAGTTTCAGATCGTGCGCGACAACATGCCCTTTGGCCGAGCCGGCAACGGTGAATTTGGCACCTATTTCATCGGCTATTGCCGCACCCCGCGGGTGACAGAGCAGATGATCGAGAACATGTTCGTTGGCCGCCCGCCCGGCAACTACGACCGGCTGCTCGATTTCAGCCGCGCGGTGACCGGAATCCTGTTCTTCGTGCCATCAGCGACATTTCTGGACGCCGTGAACGATGGCGAACCCAAGGCAGCGAAGCCCGACGTGTCAACCGTCGAACCCTCTACAACCTCGACGGGCGATCGCTCGCTCAGAGTTGGCTCCCTCAAAGGAGAGAACCGTCATGAATAATCTTCATCGCGAGCTTGCCCCGATTTCCGAAGCGGCGTGGGCAGACCTCGAAGAGGAGACCACGCGCACCCTGAAGCGCTATCTCGCCGGACGCTGCGTGGTTGACGTCCACGGGCCGGGTGGCGTCGGCCTTTCCGCGGTCGGCACCGGCCACCTCAAGGCGATCGAAGCCCCAGGCGATGGCGTCCTCGCCCGCCAGCGCGAGGTCAAAGCGCTGGTCGAGGTTCGAGTCCCCTTCGAGCTCGATCGCCAGCAGATCGACGACGTGGAACGCGGTTCGGCCGATTCCGACTGGCAACCGGCGAAGGACGCCGCCCAAAAGATCGCCTACGCCGAGGACCGCGCCATCTTCGAGGGGTATGCTGCAGCCGGCATCGGCGGCATTCGGCAGGGTACCAGCAACCCGATTCAGACGCTGCCGGCCGACGTGCGCCAATATCCGGATGCCATCGCCCAAGCCTTGAGCCAGCTGCGCCTCGTCGGCGTCAACGGGCCTTATGCTGTGCTGCTCGGTGCCGACGCCTATACTGCTCTCGCCGAAACCAGCGACAACGGGTATCCTGTGCTGGAGCACATCAAGAAGCTCGTCAAGGATGGGATCATCTGGGCGCCTTCGCTTGCCGGTGCCTTCGTGCTCACCACCCGTGGCGGCGATTTCGCCCTACACATCGGTCAGGACGTCTCGATCGGGTATTTGGGTCACACGGATAATGTCGTGCGCCTCTATCTTCAGGAGACGTTGACCTTCCTCCTGCTCACGACCGAGGCCGCCGTCGCGTTGTCG
>DATHPL010000384.1:0-3568 GCA_035483915.1 Bradyrhizobium sp. | reverse complement strand
CGCGCCGATGATGGACTGGACCGACCGGCATTGCCGGATGTTCCACCGGCTGATGACGCGGCGTGGCCGCCTGTACACGGAGATGTTGACGTCGGGCGCGATTCTTCATGGCGACCGGCAGCGGTTGCTTGGCTTCAATTCTGCCGAACATCCCGTGGCGCTTCAGCTCGGCGGCTCCGATCCGCGCGACCTCGCGGCGGCTGCCAGGATCGGCGAGGATTTCGGCTACGACGAAATCAACCTCAATGTCGGTTGTCCGTCAGACCGGGTGAAGGAGGGCCGTTTCGGCGCCTGCCTGATGGCCGAGCCCGCGCTGGTCGCTGCTTGCGTCGCGGCGATGAAGAAAGCAGTGAGTGTTCCGGTCACCGTCAAATGCCGGATCGGTATCGACGACCAGGATCCGGAAACCGCCCTCGATGCCCTGGCGCAGGCCGTGGTCGCGGCCGGCGCCGATGCGCTGATCGTTCACGCCCGCAAGGCCTGGCTCAACGGATTGTCGCCGAAGGAAAATCGCGACATCCCGCCGCTCGACTACGACAGGGTCTATCGGTTGAAAGCGTCGATGCCGGATGTGCCCGTCATCATCAACGGCGGCATCGGCAGCCTTGCAGAGGCGAGGGCGCACCTCGCTTACGTCGATGGCGTCATGCTCGGCCGCGCGGCCTATCAGGAGCCGTGGCGTTTGCTCAATGTCGATCCCGAACTGTTCAGCGAGGCGGCGCCGTTCGCCACGATGAAGGACGTCTTCGAAGCCATGATGCCTTATATCGAACGCGAGCTTAGCCTTGGCACGCGACTGCATTCGATCACGCGGCATTTCGTAGGCGCCTTCCACGGAGTGCCTGGCGCGCGCGCATTCCGCCGTTATCTCGCCGAACACGGCGTGAGGGCGGGCGCTGGACCAGAGGTTTTGGCGGCCGCGGTCGCGTTGGTCGGAGATCGTCAGCCAGCGGCGATTGCCGCTTGAGGATTTACGGATAGCCGCGCAGCTTCAGGCTGTCGGGCCGGACTTCCCAGCTTTCGAGCCGATCGAGAAAACTCATGCCCAACAGGTTGGTTTTCATTTGTCCGTGCGCCACCACAAGCGCCGGCACCGAGCGCTCGACGAGCTTGCCGATGGCGAGCCGATCGAGCGTCAGCCGCGCTGCCTTGGTGTGGCCGCTCGCGGTTTCGAGGTCGACGTCATATTCGAGCAATTCGAGCGGGAGGCCGACCGCCTTCGCCGTCTCGTAAGTGAGGACGACGGAGGTAGCGCCGGTGTCGATCACCATCGGGGCATTCACGCCGTTGATCTTTGCTTGCAGCGCGAATTCGCCGGCTTGCCCGCGGGAGATCTGCACCGCGCGTGTCGCGACGCGCGGGCGCAGTAGATCCGAGACCGTGCTTTTGGCGCGCGCGATCTGCGTCGGATCGCCATAGGCAACGACGGCGCCGGCGGTCGCCAGCAATACGGCAAGGATGAGCAGGATACGGCTCACGGCAGACCTCGCAGGTCGGCTAGAGCGTTTTCGAGCGAAGTGGGAACCGGTTCGCGTGAAGAAAACGCGTCAAAATAAAAAACTAGAGCCCGGTTCTGATTCAATCTGAACCGAATAGGCTCTAGCCGGTCTTCGACCGGCTGGCTGGCTCCAGCCGCGGCAAACCTGCCTGCTCCATTCGCACCGGCAGTTCGGCCATCACGCTCAGCCGCTCTGCGTTCTCCATGCGATGCCAGCGCGCGATCTCGGGGAGCGTGCGCCCGCAACCGAAGCAAAGGTTGGTTCTGGGGTCCATCATGCAGATTGCGATACACGGCGTCTCTATGCTCATCTTTGGAGTGTGAAACGAATTCGGTTGTTTGCCAAGCGCACGCTCACAACCCGGTTCCGGCGCTCAGGATTGGTTTGCGGCCGATGCGTGCCGCCTCGGTATTCGCGGTTTCCGGTTGCAGGGGCGGCGCTTCCTCCGTCAGCGGGCCGAGCGCCGACATCACCCGCTCAGGCGGGAAGGTGACGACCACTTCGGTGCCGATACGCAATTTTGATTTCAGCGTGAAGGTGCCGCCATGCATGTCGATCAGGCTCTTGGCGATCGGCAATCCAAGGCCTGCGCCCTGTTCGGCCGACTTGATCGAGTTGGAGCCTTGCCCGAACGACGCCAGCACGATCGGGATTTCACTCTCGGCAATGCCGGAGCCGGTATCCTTGACGCTGAGATATTGTCCGCCGGAGGCGGTCCAGCCGACCTTCAGCCAGATCTCGCCGCCCTGTGGCGTGAACTTGATCGAATTCGACAACAGATTGAGGACGATCTGCCGTACCGCGCGCTCGTCGCCCCAGATGCGCGGCATGCTTTGCTCGAAGACTTCGTGGATCGTGATGCCGCGGTTCGAGGCCCGCAGCTTCAGCAGATGATGGCAGTCGGCAACGACGTGCACCAGCGAGACCGCCTCTTCGTTGAGTTCGTAACGGCCGGCTTCGATCCGCGATAGGTCGAGAATTTCGTTGATGAGGTTGAGCAGGTGAACGCCCGAATTGTGGATGTCGGACGAATACTCCTGGTAGACCGGAACGGTATGCGCCCCGAAGATTTCGCTCTTCATGACTTCGGAAAATCCGAGGATCGCGTTCAGCGGCGTTCGCAACTCGTGGCTCATTTGCGCAAGGAAGCGTGATTTCGCGACATTGGCGGCCTCGGCGCGGTGCCGTGCTTCATCAGAAATTGCCTTGGCCTGCTCGAGTTCGCCGATCAGGGCGTCCTTTTCGGCGCGCGCTTCGAGCGTCGCCAGCGTTGCCGAATGCAGACGGTGAGCCAGCAGCGCGAAATATCCTTCGGCCGCGAGCGCCAGCAGCGCCAGCACGCAGTTGTCGAAGGTGCCGCTGAGCGCGAAGTTGACCGCAATCGCCGCCGTCACCGGCGCGGTCGCCGCCAACGCCGCGATCGGCAAGCTTGCCGCCAGCATGCTCGACACCGCTACCACCAGCAGCATCAGGAACATGACGAGCGTATTGGAGACCGCATCGAAGCCGGATGGATGGATCAGAAGCGCGGTCCAGCCGAGGCCGTACAACAGGTCGAGCACGATGAAGCGCGTCCGCCATTGGCGTGTCGCGGTCGGTGACGGCTGGGTGGCGATGAATTGGCCGCAACTGCGGATGATGGCGGTGTGGATGCAGAGCAGGCCGCAGGTCCACGCCGCGGCCGACACCGGCGGCATCCAGAAGCCGAACAGGACGCCGGTCGTCACCACGAGCAGCATGACGACGTAGGAAGCCGACAGCCGTGTTTGTGCATATTGGCGCAGCAGCTCGCTGTCGAAGGCGGGCCGGGTTCCACTTGACGACGTTAACCGGTCGCGCGCCTCACGCACCCGCTGTGCCGCGGCGCGCCGGCTGGCGACCGGCGCTCCGGCGGGCGGCTCAGCCGGAAGCTGCACGACTTCTGGCTTTTCAGCGGAATTACTCATCAAACAACACAAATCCTGCCCGTTGAAAGCACGGGCTTTTGCATCGTCTATCTGTGCCGCCAAATTCTTAAGAGGGGCCTTAAGAAGCTAAGAATTCTCGTTAACGAGAGATTAAATTAACTT
>DATHPL010000383.1:0-2130 GCA_035483915.1 Bradyrhizobium sp. | reverse complement strand
GCCGCGGCGCGCGTCTTCTTCCTGGTCGGCAATCTTGAAGCCCGCCCACTTGCCGTCGAGCCAGTCGGCCTTGTTGGGCTTGTAGCCGGTGCCGGCCTCGAACTCGGCATCGAGCCGCGCGCGCCAGTCGGCCTTGGCCTTTTCGACCTCGCCTTCCGTCATCACGCCGTCGGCGATCAGCCGCTTGGCGTAGATTTCGAGCGTCGACGGGTGCGAGGCGATCTTCTTGTACATCACCGGCTGGGTGAACGCCGGCTCGTCGCCCTCGTTATGACCGTGGCGGCGGTAGCAGAACATGTCGATGACGACCGGCTTGTGGAACTTCTGCCGGAACTCGATCGCGACCTTGGCTGCGAATACCACGGCCTCCGGATCGTCGCCATTCACGTGGAAGATCGGCGCGTCGATCATCTTCGCGACGTCCGACGGATAGGGCGAGGAGCGCGAATAGCGCGGATAGGTCGTGAAGCCGATCTGGTTGTTGACGATGAAGTGCAGCGAGCCGCCGGTGCGATAGCCCTTGAGGTCCGACAGGCTGAAGCACTCGGCCACGACGCCCTGGCCGGCAAAGGCCGCGTCACCATGCATCAACAACGGCAACACCGAAATCCGCATGTCCGGCGGATCGCCATGCTGGTCCTGCTTGGCGCGCACCTTGCCGAGCACCACCGGATCGACGATTTCCAGATGCGACGGGTTGGCGGTCAGTGACAGATGGATCTTGTTGTTGTCGAACTCGCGGTCCGACGACGCGCCGAGATGATATTTGACGTCGCCGGAGCCTTCCACCACGTCGGGATTGGCCGAGCCGCCCTTGAATTCATGGAACAGCGCGCGATGCGGCTTGCCCATCACCTGGGTCAGCACGTTGAGGCGGCCGCGATGCGGCATGCCGACCACGATTTCCTTCACGCCGAGATTGCCGCCGCGCTTGATGATCTGCTCAAGTGCCGGGATCAGTGATTCGGCGCCGTCGAGACCGAAGCGCTTGGTGCCGGTGAATTTGACGTCGCAGAATTTCTCGAAGCCTTCGGCCTCGACCAGCTTGTTGAGGATCGCGCGCCGGCCTTCGGGCGTGAAGGAGATTTCCTTGTCCGGTCCCTCGATACGCTCCTGAATCCAGGATTTCTGCGCGGCGTTACTGATATGCATGAACTCGACGCCGAGCGTCTGGCAGTAGGTCCGCTCGCAGATCGCGACGATCTCGCGCAAGGTGCCGTATTCGAGGCCGAGCACGTGATCGAGGAAAATCTTCCGGTCGAAATCGGCTTCGGTAAAGCCATAGGAGCGCGGGTCGAGCTCTTCGCGATCGCGCGGCGCCTCGATGCCGAGCGGATCGAGCTTGGCGTGAAAATGGCCACGCATCCGGTAGGCGCGGATCAGCATCAGCGCCCGCACCGAATCGCGCGTGGCCTGGTGCACGTCGGTGGAGGCCAGTTCGCTGCCGGCGTCCTGCGCCTTGGCTGCGAGCTTTTTGCCGACAACCTTCTCGACTTCCACCCAATTGCCGTCGAGCGCTGAAGTCAGATCATCCTGCGGCGTGACCGGCCAATTGCTTTTGGCCCATGAAGGTCCCTCGGCGTTCTTGCGAACGTCGCTCGGCGTGTCCTTCAGGCTCTTGAAAAACTCTTGCCACTCGGAATCGACCGAAGAGGGGTCGTTCTCATAACGGGCGTAGATTTCGTCGATATAGGTGGCGTTTGTGCCCTGCAAAAAAGAGGAAAGGGCAAAAGCAGCGTTCGCATCCTGGCGAGACATGGGAGCGTCCTGATGGTTTCTTCATCGCGCGTAGCAGACGGCGCGGCAACCGGTCTGCAAGAAGCAGACCGGCGGGTCCAGAACCTGTACCCTATTTAGGAAGAAACTTCGCCCCGAAAAGAACCAAAAAATGAATTAGGACTTCAATTTTTCGATCAAGGTCTTTCCGAGCCGTGCCGGGGACGGAGACACGGTAATTCCAGCCGATTCCATCGCCGCGGTCTTGGAACCGGCGTCGCCCTTGCCGCCGGAAATGATCGCGCCGGCATGGCCCATGCGCCGTCCGGGGGGTGCCGTGACGCCGGCAATGAAGCCGACCATCGGCTTCTTGCGTCCGCGCTTGGCTTCGTCTTTCAGGAACTGGGCGGCGTC
>DATHPL010000382.1:0-2789 GCA_035483915.1 Bradyrhizobium sp. | reverse complement strand
TCATCGATGCGCTCGGCCACCGTGGCGCCCGGACCCGGCAGAAAGCTCGCCCGCACCCGGTAGGCGATGTCGCCGAGACGTAAATCAAGGCTCGCAGGCTGGATCTGGCTTTCGACAAACGGGTAAGCCGGAAGGATCAGGCCCGCGTCCGCCATCGCCGCGATCATGCGGTCGGGCAGGATGCCGTTGGCGCCGGACGGAAGCGTAAAACTCACGGGAATACGATCCTTAATGCCGAAAATTAAGGGCTTTTACCGGTTATCCGATGCCCGCCTTGACGGAAAGGGCGCGACGGAATATGACGATGACTTATCCCGTGGTGATTTGAGCCGGCCGGCTTGCAGCCACGTTAAATAAGTCGCTAAACAGGCCGGGGACAGTGTGATCCCGGCCTTTTGGAATTTTCCAGGCCGGTTTTTTTGTGACCGTTTTCGAGGAGCGGTCAGGAGGTCACATGTCCGAGTCTACGTCCAAATCTGCATCTGCTACGCCCTCTCCCACCGCTCGCTACCGCCCCGAGACCCGCCTGGTTCACTCCGGAACCATCCGCTCGGAATTCGGCGAAACGTCCGAAGCGCTGTTTCTCACCCAGGGTTACGTCTACGAGACCGCCGAGTTATGCGAGGCGCGCTTCAAGGGTGAAGACCCCGGCTACATCTATTCGCGCTATTCCAATCCGACGATTGCGATGTTCGAGCGGCGCATGATCGAGCTCGAAGGCGCCGAAGCCGGCCGCTCGACCGCAACCGGCATGGCGGCGGTGACGACAGCCATTCTCGCGCCGCTGAAAGCCGGCGATCACGTCGTGGCGGCGAAAGCCATGTTCGGCTCCTGCCGCTATGTGGTGGAAGATCTGCTGCCGCGCTATGGCATTGCCTCCACGCTGGTCGACGGCCTCGATCTCGACCAGTGGAATCGCGCGATGCGGCCGAACACGAAGACCTGCTTCCTCGAAAGCCCGACCAATCCGACGCTCGACGTGCTCGACATCTCCGCGATCGCCGAGATTGCGCACGCCGGCGGCGCGCGCCTGATCGTCGACAATGTGTTCGCCACGCCAATCTGGCAAAGCCCGCTGTCGCTCGGCGCCGACGTCGTGGTTTATTCCGCGACCAAACATATCGACGGCCAGGGCCGCTGTCTGGGCGGCATGATCCTCTCTTCCGAGGCTTTCGTTGCCGAGCATCTGCATAACTTCATGCGCCAGACCGGCCCGTCGCTGTCGCCGTTCAATGCCTGGGTATTGCTCAAGGGACTGGAGACGCTCGCGGTGCGGGTTCGCGCCCAGACCGACACGGCGTCCAAGGTTGCGGACGCATTGGCACGGCATCCGAAAATCTCGCGGTTGATCTATCCCGGCCGCGACGATCATCCGCAAGCCGCTCTAGTGAAGAAGCAGATGCGCGCGGGATCGACGCTGGTCGGCTTCGAGGTCAAGGGCGGCAAGGCGGGCGCATTCCGCACGCTCAACGGATTGAAGCTTGCACGCATCTCCAACAATCTCGGCGATGCCAAGAGCCTGGTCACGCACCCCGCAACCACCACGCATCAACGGCTTTCGCCGGAAGCGCGCGCGGAGCTCGGGATCAGCGACGGCTTCATCCGCTTCTCGGCCGGCCTCGAACATGCCGACGATCTGATCGAGGATTTGCACGTAGCGCTGGAGAAGGCGTGAGGACCTCATCCTGAGGAGCGGCCGGCAGAGTATGCGTAATTAGCGCCGGTTGGATCATCGGCCGCGTCTCGAAGGATGAGGTCTCGAGCTGGGCCTCATGGTTCGAGACGGCACTTATCGCGCCTCCTCACCATGAGGACAAAGATCACATCGGCCGGTTGGTCTGCGGGCTCGGCACGTTGATGCCGAGCTTGATCTGGCCGACCGAACGGATGATGTCGTCGCCGAGCAACTGGGCGAAGCAGGCATAGCCCCAGTCGTTCATGTGCAGGCCGTCGGCGATCACGAAGCTGTCGATCGGCAGCGCCTGATTCTCGTGCCACTGGCGCATCACCTCGAAGCGCGGAAATACGCCGATGTGTCGAAGCTGGGCAATCCTGCCGAGCAGCCTCACCATCTTGCTGGCACCTTCCTGATGCTCGGTCACTTGCGGCGAGTATTGCGGATCGACCAGCACGACATCGGCGCCCATGGCCTGAATGCGCGCCACACCGTCCTGCACCATCTGCGCCGTGGCGTCGGGATCGAGGTTACGCAATATCGCGTTGGTCCCGACCTGCCAGATCACCATGTCCGGATGCGCGTCGATCACTTCGGTCTGCAACCGCTTCATCATTTCCGGCGCATCGTCGCCGCCCTTGCCGCGGTTGACGACCGTGATATTCGCCGTCGGATATTTCCGCTGCAATTGCGCCGCAAGGCGATTGGGATAGGCGAACTCCGGTGAGGAAGCGCCATAACCCTGGGTCGAGGACGAACCGAAAGCCACGATCACCACCGGCTCGCCCGCGGCAAGCTTGTGCGCGACATGCGGCAGCGAACCTACCGATCTCGGCGCCCCCTTGGGCGGCAGGCACGGCACGCGGCTGAAAATGTCGCTGGCGGACTTCGCGACTTGCTTGACCTTCTCGATCGCCTTGTCGGTCAGGCTCTTCGGTTGTGCTTGGTTGGCAGGCTGCGCTTGATCGGCTGGTGCCTGGTTGGCTGGCAACGCCTGGTTGGCGCTGTCGACAGGCGCCGTGCCCTGCTCGGATTTTTCGACCACCGGCGTGGCCGGCTTGATGCCATCAGATTTGGCGCTATCGGACAGCGTCGCCTGTTGGGTCGCATCGGC
>DATHPL010000381.1:0-2412 GCA_035483915.1 Bradyrhizobium sp. | reverse complement strand
TCGGCGTCGGCTATATCCAGCGCAAGGATTACGCGCTGGCCGAAGAAACCATGCGCAACTTTCAGCGGAAATATCCCAGCGATCCGTTGATGGCGGAGGCGCAATTCTGGCTCGGCGAGAGTTTCTTCCAGCGTCAGAGCTATCGTGAAGCGGCCGAAGCCTTCCTCGCCGTGACCACCAAGTTCGATCGCTCGACGAAAGCCCCGGATGCGCTGCTGCGGCTCGGCCAGTCGTTGGCTGCGTTAAAGGAAAAGGAAGCTGCCTGCGCCGCATTCGGTGAGGTGACGCGGAAATATCCGCACGCTGCCGGCGGCATCAAGCAGGCCGTCGACCGTGAGCAGAAGCGGGTAAAGTGCTAGTGTGGTGGTTCAGAAGTTCGAAACGTGGCTCCGTAAAATGCTGCGAACTTTGGAATCGGGACACTAGCCTGCGGCGCATGGGCTAAGGTCGAGTAAGAGCCTTTCCACCAGCGGGCTACGTCATGCCTGAGGACGACAAATCCCCGATCTCGGCGCAGCAGGCAAAAAGCCTGTTTGCGGACTGGAAGCACGCAAACGGGCTCGTGCTTGCCGTTTCGGGCGGCCCGGATTCCATCGCCTTGATGTGGCTTGCGGCGCGTTGGCGGCGGGCGCTTTCGCGCGGTCCAGATCTCCTGGCGGTGACGGTCGATCATGGCCTTAGGCCTGAGTCCGCGCGTGAAGCGCGGGACGTCAAGCGGCTAGCGCGCGCGCTGGATGTGCCGCATCGAACGATGCGCTGGACCGGCGAAAAACCGAAATCGGGCGTGCCGGCCGCAGCGAGGGCGGCGCGCTACCGTCTGCTCGCCGGAGCCGCGCGCCAAAGTGGCGCCAGCCATATCCTCACCGCCCATACCCGCGATGATCAGGCGGAAACGATGTTGATGCGGCTCGTTCGCGGTAGCGGCATCAGCGGTCTCGCGGCCATGGCGCGCGAGAGCGAACGGGAAGGGGTTTTCATTGCCCGACCGTTTCTGAACATTTCGAAATCGCGGCTGATCGCCACGCTGGCAAAAGCCGACATCGCCTATGCCGACGATCCAACCAACCGCGACGTCAGCTTTACCCGGCCGCGGATCCGTTCCGTGATCGAAGGATTGGCCACCGAGGGCGGCGATGCGCGTAATCTGGCAAGGCTGGCCTCGCGGCTGGCGCGGGCCAATGCGGCCATCGAAGTTTTGGTTGATGGGGCCGCGCGCTATCTGGCGCTTCGGGATCGCGAGGCCCAATCGCCGGCGGTATCCGCCGGCCAGTCCCAAAATGCCGCCTTCGAGGCAGTGGCTTTCGCCCGCATGCCGGAGGAGATCCGATTGCGGCTCTTGCTGCGTGCGATCGACCGGTTCGGCCATGAGGGACCGGCGGAACTTGGCAAGGTGGAAGCCCTGCTCGCGGTCTTCGACCGGGCGTTGCAAACGGCCACCGAAAAACGCCGGGTAAAAGACCAAGTGCGGCTGAAACAGACGCTGGCCGGTGCCGTCGTCAGCCTCAGCGGCGGGCGAATCGTGATCGGACCGGCTCCGCCGCGCCGCCGTTGAGGCGGGTGAGGGCCGGACTGCCGCGTTTTGCGCCCCTTAACCACCCCCGAAATCACCTTATTTTCGGGCCACGATTTGAACCGCAATAGTCCCGGGATAGGCTAAATAGTCCCATGTGGTTCCCTTGGCAGCGACCGCCTTGGCACCTAGATTGTAACGCGCAGTCGCATTGAGGGACTCCCTCGCGCTCACCCAAGGACCAAGGCCGCGATCCGCGCGACCACGAAGGAAAATCGATGAACGCCAATCTGCGCAATTTCGCCCTGTGGGTCATTATTGTCCTGCTGTTATTGGCCTTGTTCACGCTCTTCCAGAATCCTGGTCAGCGCGCCTCCTCGCAGGACATCTCCTTCTCGCAGCTTCTGACCGAGGTCGACGCCAATCATGTGCGCGACGTCGTCATCCAAGGGCCGGAGATTCACGGCACCTTCACCAATGGTTCGAGCTTCCAGACCTATGCGCCGAACGATCCGACGCTGGTGTCGCGCCTGTATAACGGCAAGGTCTCGATCACCGCGAAGCCGCCCGGCGACAACGTGCCGTGGTTCGTCTCGCTGCTCGTGTCGTGGTTGCCGTTCATTGCGCTGATCGGCGTGTGGATTTTCCTGTCGCGGCAGATGCAGGGCGGCGCCGGCAAGGCGATGGGCTTTGGCAAGTCGCGCGCCAAGATGCTGACCGAAGCGCATGGCCGCGTGACGTTCGAGGATGTCGCCGGCGTTGATGAGGCCAAGCAGGATCTGCAGGAGATCGTCGAATTCCTGCGCGACCCCGGCAAGTATCAGCGGCTCGGCGGGCGGATTCCACGCGGCGTGCTTTTGGTCGGCCCTCCCGGCACCGGCAAGACGCTGATCGCGCGTGCG
>DATHPL010000380.1:0-4680 GCA_035483915.1 Bradyrhizobium sp. | reverse complement strand
GAAGATCGTCATCATCAGCGTCGATTTGCCGGCGCCGTTGGCGCCGATCAGGGCTACGATTTCGCCCGCATTGATATCGAGATCGACGCCCTTGAGCGCCTCGATCTTGCCGTAGGCGGCGCGCAGGCCGCGGATCGCGAGCAGCGGCGAGGCCGTCGGCGCGGTCACGCTCCGCTCTCCATGACGGCGGCGGCTTCCTCTTCGTCGGCGCCGAGATAGGCGGCAACGACCTTGGGATCGTCGCGCACCGCCTGCGGTGCGCCTTCGGCGATTTTCACGCCGTAATCCATCACCACGATGTGGTCGGAAATTTCCATCACCACCGACATGTCGTGCTCGATCAGGAGGATCGAAGTGCCTTCATCGCGGATCGAGAGCAGCAATTCGCTCAATGCCGAACTTTCGCGCGCATTCAGTCCGGCGGCGGGTTCATCGAGGCACAATAGCGCCGGTTCGGTGCACATCGCCCGCGCAATTTCCAGACGGCGCTGATCGCCGTAAGGCAGATTGCCGGCGGCATCGTCGGCGCGCTCCAGAAGGCCGATCCGCATCAGCCATCGCTTGGCCTGATCGATGGCGTGCTTCTCGGCGGACCGATACGACGGCGCGCCGATCAGCCCCAGAAAAGTGAATCCGGAAGCCAGCATCAGCGCGTTGTGCTGGGCTACCATCAGGTTTTCCAGCGCGGTCATGCCGGGAAACAGGCGGATGTTCTGGAACGTGCGCGCGACTTTTGCCTGTTTGGAAATCCGGAAATCATTCAGCCGTTCGAGCTGAATAACGCGGCCATCCGCGTGGGCGAGGCGCATCGTGCCAGATGTCGGTTTGTAAAATCCGGTGATGCAGTTGAAGACGGTGGTCTTGCCGGCGCCGTTCGGTCCGATCAACGCGGTGATCTTGTGCCGCTCGGCAGTAAAGGAGAGGCCGTTGACCGCGACCACGCCGCCAAAGCGCATGGTCAGGCTTTCGACGCTGAGGATGGTATCGCCGTTCATCCCCGTCCTTCCCTGGCGAGTTCGGAGGAGATGGCCGTGTTTTGCCTGAGGAAAACCGTCGGTGCTCGATGGCCAATCAGGCCGCGCGGCCGCCAGATCATCAGAAACACCATCGCCATGCCGAACACCAGCATGCGGTATTGATCGAAGCCGCGGAACAGCTCGAAGCCGCCGATCAAGGTCAGCGCCGCCAGCGCGACGCCGAGTTGCGAACCCATGCCGCCGAGCACGACAATGGCGAGCACCAGCGCCGATTCCTGGAAGGTGAAGGATTCCGGGCTGATGAAACCTTGCCGGGTGGCGAAGAACGCGCCGGCGAAGCCGCCGAACATCGCGCCGGTGGCGAACGCTGTGAGCTTGGTCGTGGTGGTGTTGATGCCGAGCGCTCGGCAGGCGACTTCGTCCTCGCGCAGCGCTTCCCAGGCGCGGCCGATCGGCAGGCGGCGCAGGCGGATCGTGACCCAGTTGGTCAGAAGCGCGAGCGCCAGGATCACGTAGAACAGAAATACGATGCGATGGGTCGGCGAGAATTCGATGCCGAGTTTTGCGGCGAGACCGTCATCGCCTGGCGTCAGCGGAATCCCGAAGAAGGATGGCCGCGGAATGCCGGACACGCCGTTGGGACCGCCGGTCAGGCTCTGCCAGTTGATGATGACGAGGCGGATGATCTCGCCGAAAGCGAGCGTCACGATGGCGAGGTAGTCGCCGCGCAGCCGCAGCACTGGAAAGCCGAGCAGCACGCCCCAGAACGCGGCGAGAATGCCGGCGAGCGGCAGGCAGACCCAGAACGACAGTCCGAAATTGGTCGACAGCAGCGCATAGGAATAGGCGCCGACCGCGTAGAAGGCAACGTAGCCGAGATCGAGCAGACCGGCGAGGCCGACCACGACGTTCAGTCCCCAGCCGAGCATGACATAGGTCAGTACGAGGATGCCGAGATCGAGAATGTAGCGTTGATCGTAGAAGATCACCGGCACCAGAAACGTGAAGATCAGAAGGAGTGGGGGGATGGCTTTGCCGGCAAAGTCGAGCGCTCGTTGTGCTGATGCCGGCACGGTGCTTGCGACCGGTGTCGGTCCCCACCATTGCCGCAGCAATTCGACGACGATGCTGCCGACGAACACGATTCCCACCATGGTCGCGAGATCGTTGAACCGCGTCCAGTAGACCAGTTGTCCCGTCGGGCCTGCCTCGGTGCGGATGCCGATCATCAGCGAGAACAGCACCAGCGCCACGAGGGCGCTGATCAGGGCTTTCTTGAAGATGAAGGCGATGCCTTCGCGGCGCGAGGCTTGCGTGAGGTCGACTGAGGCTACCGTCACGCGGCTATTCCTTAGACTTTTTCGACTTCAGGGCGGCCGAGCAGGCCGGTCGGCAGGAAGATCAGCACCACGATCAGGATCGAGAACGCCGCGACATCTTTATATTCGACCGAGAAATAGGCCGACCACATGGTTTCGATCAGGCCGATCAGGAGTCCGCCCAGCATTGCGCCGGGCAGCGAGCCGATGCCGCCAAGCACCGCGGCGGTGAACGCCTTGATGCCTGCGACAAAGCCCATGAAGAAATCGACGAGCCCGTAATAGAGCAGGTACATCATGCCGGCGACGGCTGCGAGCGCGGCACCTATCACGAAGGTCATGGAGATGGTGCGGTCGACATCCACGCCGAGCAGCGCCGCCATGGTCTGGTCCTGCTCGCAGGCGCGCATGTCGCGGCCGAGGCGCGTGCGCGAGACCAGCCAGGTGAAGATCGCGAGCAGCACGATCGTGGTGACCACGACGATGATCTGCGCGTTGGAAAGGCGGACCACAAAGCCGCCGTCGTCAAGCAGGGTGTAGCCGCCGGTAATGACGGGCGGGATCGGTTTGACGCGGGCGCCTTGCGAGATCTGCGAGTAGTTGATCAGGACGAACGACATGCCGATCGCCGACAGCATGGGTGCGAGGCGGAAGGAATGCCGCAGTGGCCGGTAGGCGATGCGCTCGATGGTCCAGCCGTAGAGCGCGGTGATCGCCATCGAGACCAGAAGCACGATCAGAAGGATCACGGGCACCGTGGTCAATCCGATCGAGACCAGGATCAGGAAGGTGATCAACGCGATGAAGCCGCCGATCATGAAGATGTCGCCATGGGCGAAATTGATCATGCCGACGATGCCATAGACCATGGTGTAGCCGATGGCGATCAGGCCGTAGATCGAGCCGAGGACGATGCCGTTGATCAGTTGCTGGGCGAAATAATCCATACGCTGCCGACTGTTGGCGCATTTTCCGGCAAAAGGGGATCCGGTTTGCCGTTGTCGAAAATGCCGTTTCTACTTCTGACACAGCGAAGGCCCCGGCAGCCGGACGACGCGTCATTCCATTTTTTAACAGCGGGAACCCGTGGCGGCAACTGCGCTGGACGGCGCCTCAAGAGCTTGTACAGAGGTAGTTTTTCGTAAGCGTGCGAGGTGGCGTCGCAACCAACGCTGCGCCAAACCGGAAAAGCGGGCGGGGGAACCCGAGTTTCCGCGCAACCAAAGGCTGGTTCCACCGTTGTCTCTCTGCGACTTTGAAAAAGGGAGATCGCAATGTCCAATCCGAACCAGAATCCCGGCCAGCAGAACCAGACCCCCGGGCAGAAGCCGGGTCAACAGCAGGGTGGCGGCCAGAAACCCGGACAGCAGCAGCAGGATCCGAGCCGTCAGGACCAAAAGCCCGGCCAGGGCCGCTAACCCGATCACGAGCTGAAGCTCGATCTATTTCTGGACGGGAGTCTGCAAGTAGATAGGAAGGTTCAAGGAAAGGTCTCGCCGAAAACGGCGGGACCTTTTTCTTTTTGGATGATTGCATCGCAAACGCTCATCTGGACCTCTTGTGGAACCTCAACTAGGTTCCCCCTCCCAAGCGGCGACGCGGCAGGTGGGCTTTGGCCATCCCTGAAGCGGAACGACCGCAAGATATCAGGAGGAAAGCCGAATGACTCTCACTCGCCGGGATGTATTTGCGACCGCAGGTGCTGCCGCCGCCACGCTGGCCGTCCAGAAGAGCGCCAACGCCCAATCTTTCGATTTCAAGCCGAACCAGCGTTACCCCGACGCCTCGGTCGAGGTTCTCGATCCGAGCTTCGGCAAATACCGGCTGTTCTCTTCTACCGTCGAGCAAGTGGCCACCGGCATGCGCTGGGCGGAAGGGCCGGTCTGGTTCGGCGACGGCCGCTATGTGCTGGTCAGCGACATCCCGAACAACCGCATCATGCGCTACGACGAAGCCAACGGAAATTGGGGCGTATTTCGGCAGCCTTCGAATTTCGCCAACGGCAATGCTCGCGACCGCCAGGGCCGTTTGATTACCTGCGAACATCTCACCCGCCGCGTCACGCGCACGGAATATGACGGCAAGATCACGGTGCTTGCGGATAATTTCAACGGCAAGCGTCTCAACTCGCCGAACGACATCGTCTGCAAATCGGATGGATCGATCTGGTTCACCGATCCGCCCTTCGGCATTGGCGGCGATTGGGAAGGCGACAAGCAGACGTCCGAATTGCCGCACTCGGTTTATCGGATATCGCCCGACGGCAAGTTGGGTCTCGTCACGGCAGAGCTTGCAGGTCCGAACGGGCTTGCCTTCTCGCCGGACGAAAAGAAGCTCTACATCATCGAGTCACGCGCGCAGCCGAACCGGCTGGTGTGGTCCTT
>DATHPL010000379.1:0-1508 GCA_035483915.1 Bradyrhizobium sp. | reverse complement strand
GGTGGCTGAAAGGCTGTTCGATCGCTCCCACGATCTCCTTGATCTTGCCAATGACACGCCGCGCCGGAAACATGCGCTGCCGGTGGCGCCAGCCTTGATCGAACCGCTCAACGATGACAGGCGCGACCATCCGGATCATCCCGCACAAAAAATCCGCCATCCCCGCAACGTGCGCATCCTGCCGCCGTCCCGGGATTTTCATTAACGTCAGGTTTCGGCGAGACCGAACCCTCCGATGGAAATGGCAGGTCTACGGCGTGAGACGAGATCGCCGATCAAGCGCCCGGACGCCAGAGCCAGCGTGAACCCAAGCGCGCCATGACCGATGTTCAACCAAAGATTATCGAAGGGCGTCCGATCGATGATCGGAAGGCCTTTCGGCGTCGCGGGGCGAAGTCCGCACCATGCGATGGCTCTGTCGAAGTCGGCAGCGCCTGGGAACATCGCAGCCGCCGCCGCGCGGAGCGCCGCGACACGACGAGGGTTCAAATCGGCGCGCCGGCCATCGATGTCTGCCATTCCCGCTACTCGCAACCGGTCGCCGAGCCGCGCGTAGACTATCTTGCGTTCATAGTCGGTGATGCTGATGTGGGGAGCTATCGTTCTCGCGCCGATCGGAGCCGTGAGACTATATCCCTTCAACGGGTACAGCGGCACACGAATTCCCAGCGTTCCGAGCAACGGCACGCTCGAGGCTCCAGTTGCGATCACGATGTGGTCGGCATCGATATCTTCGTCCCCCGCGGATACCATTACCTGCCGTCCGGACATCCGCCGCAGCCGGGTGACGGTGGTCCCGAAACGGAACGCGACGCCCCGTCCGCGTAACGAGCGCATTAATCCCACGCAGAACCGGTAGCAATCGCCGCTGTCTTCGCTGCTTGTGAAGATGCCTCCGCGCAACTGGTCGGCGAGATGAGCAAGCGCCGGCTCTTTTGCTACACATGCGTCGACGTCCAGTGCTTCCTGCTCGCAGCCCAGCGACCGCTGATAGTCCAGCAGGCGCCGCGCCGCATCGAACGAGGCATCCGTCCGATGGACCACAAGCTTGCCGGCATTCGCGTGATCAAAACTCAAGTCAGGCTCGCAAGCGAGCAGTTCGTTCATCAGGTCCCGACTGAAAAACGACAGCGAAAGCAATCGGCGAGTCGACTCGTCGCTTTGGCGATGCGTGCAGGCACGTACGAATCGCATCAGCCAGTTCCATTGCTGGAGATCGACGCGGGGAGAGTATTGAACTGGCGAATCCCGTTTCAACAGCCACTTCGGCAGTTTCGAAAGCACGCCAGGGCCAGCCAACGGAGCGACGTAGCTATAGGAAAGCTGGCCACCATTGGCAAAGCTGGTCTCGCTCGCAACATCGTCGTTGCGCTCGATGACCGTGACCTGATGCCCATCGGCCCGCAGATACCAGGCCGTGGTGAGCCCGACAACGCCGGCTCCGAGGACGACAACATGCATGGCCACACAAAGCTCCTGATGAACAGGTGGCCACTTTCTTCAGTTTC
>DATHPL010000378.1:0-16160 GCA_035483915.1 Bradyrhizobium sp. | reverse complement strand
ATCATCCACCTGCGTACGCGCGGGTCTGATATTGACCGGGGGATCGATCAATCCGGTCGGACGAATCACCTGCTCGACGAACACGCCGCCGGATTCGTTCAGCTCCCAGCCGCTTGGTGTTGCCGACACCGCGACAGATTGCGGGCGCATCATGTCCCATTCCTCGAAGCGCAGCGGCCGGTTGTCCATGCAGGAGGGCAGGCGGAAGCCGTATTCGGCGAGCGTCGCCTTGCGGCGGAAGTCGCCGCGAAACATGCCGCCGATCTGCGGAATGGTGACGTGGCTCTCGTCGGCGAACACCAGCGCATTGTCCGGCACATATTCGAACAGCGTCGGCGGCGGCTCGCCAGGACGGCGTCCGGTGAGATAGCGCGAATAGTTTTCGATGCCGGCGCAGCTTCCGGTCGCCTCCATCATTTCGAGATCGAAGGTGGTGCGCTGTTCCAGCCGCTGCGCTTCCAGCAGGCGCCCCTGGTTGTTGAGCTGGTCGAGGCGCAGCTTGAGCTCGCCCTTGATCGACTTGATCGCCTGCACCAGCGTCGGCCGCGGCGTCACATAGTGCGAGTTGGCGTAGATCTTGATGAACTCAAGCTCGTCCTGCTTGTGGCCGGTGAGCGGATCGAATTCCTCGATATTCTCCACGGTGTCGCCGAACAGGTTCACGCGCCAGGCGCGGTCTTCATAGTGCGCCGGGAAGATGTCGATGACGTCGCCGCGGACGCGGAAGGTGCCGCGGGTGAAATCGGCCTGGGTGCGCTTGTATTGCAGCGCGACGAGGTCGGCGATCAGCTGCCGCTGGTCGATGCGCTCGCCCTTCTTCAGCGCAAAGGTCATCGCGGTATAGGTCTCGACCGAGCCGATACCGTAGATGCAGGAGACGGAAGCGACGATGATGACGTCGTCGCGTTCGAGCAGCGCGCGGGTCGCCGAATGACGCATGCGGTCGATCTGCTCGTTGATCGAGGAATCTTTCTCGATATAGGTGTCGGTTCGCGGCACGTACGCTTCCGGCTGGTAGTAGTCGTAATACGAGACGAAATACTCGACCGCATTGTCGGGGAAGAAGCTCTTGAACTCGCCATAGAGCTGGGCGGCGAGCGTCTTGTTCGGCGCCAGGATCAGCGCGGGACGTTGGGTGGCCTCGATCACCTTGGCCATGGTGTAGGTCTTGCCCGAACCGGTGACGCCGAGCAGCACCTGGGTACGGTCGTTGCGGTTGATGCCTTCGACCAATTCCCTGATAGCGACGGGCTGGTCGCCCTTCGGCTCGTATTCGGATTTGATTTCGAAGCGGACGCCGCCTTCGCTTTTCTCGGGACGGGGCGGGCGGTGCGGCGTCCAGATTTTGGTGGCGCCGTCGTCGCCGCGAAACTCAGGCCGTCCGTCGCGGATCAGCGCTTCCAGCGCGTCGGCCGTGGCCTTGACGCCGAACGCCTCCATCTTGCTGCGCGGCGGGCGCGCCAGCGCTTCGTCGTCATCCTCGGCGGTCGGCAGGCCCAGTTGCCGCGCCAGTTCCGGATCAAGGGTGGGAATGGTCGCCGAGGTGCCGTAATTGGCTTGCGGCGCTTCCTCGAATCCCTTGGTCGAGGCGCGGGCGCGATGGGCGGCCGCCTCGCCGCCGGCGCGGCGGTCCCAGGAATTATCCGGCGGCGGCTGCAAACCGGTGGATGACCCAAGGCCGCTTTCGCCGCGGTTGATCGCGGGATTGAGCAGTTCCGCAAGCGCAGGCCCGATCGGTTGCACATCGGGCCTCGAAGCCTTCGAATTCGGAGCCTTGGAATCTGGCGCCTTCGATTTCGGGGTCTTGTCGCCGGGTTTTTTCGGGGAGGTGGGGGACTTCGCCATGTCTTCGAATATGGGGCGAGTCAGCGGCCGAGAAAAGGGCCACGGCGTGTTCAGGAACCCGAGGGCCCGACGGCCCGTTGCGTTGTCAGCAGTTGTCAGTACGGACCGCAGCCTGCAAAGTGGCTAAAATATCTTCACGTTGTATTTTTCAGGAAAATTCATGCCCGATATCCATCCGCTCGCCGGCAAACCCGTTCCCGCCTCAATGCTCGCCAATATTTCGCGGCTGGTGACGGCCTATTTCGCGGGCAAGCCCGATCCGAAAGTTGCCGCGCAGCGGGTCGCGTTCGGCACCTCAGGCCATCGCGGCTCGGCGTTCAACGACGCCTTCAACGAGGCGCATATTCTGGCGATCAGCCAGGCGCTGTGCGATCACCGCTGCGAGAAAAATCTCTCCGGCCCTCTGTTCATGGGCATCGACACCCATGCGCTGGCCGAGCCGGCGCTGGCCAGCGCGCTGGAAGTGTTCGCGGCCAACGGCGTCGAGGTGATGATCGATGCCCATGACGGTTACACGCCGACGCCGGCGATCTCGCACGCGATCCTCACTTACAATAAGGGTCGAACCGAGGGCCTCGCTGACGGCGTCGTGGTCACGCCCTCGCACAATCCGCCGGAAGATGGCGGCTTCAAATATAACCCGCCGAATGGCGGACCGGCGGATACCGACATCACCGGCGCGATCGAGCGCGCCGCCAACCGCTATCTCGAGACCGATCTTGATGGCGTCAAGCGCATCCCCTACGAGCGCGCGCGCAAAGCTGCTTGCGTGCATCGCTACGACTACGTCACGCCCTATGTCGCCGATCTCGCGGACGTGCTGGACATGGAGGCGATCCGCGGCGCCGGGGTCAAGATCGGCATCGATCCCCTGGGCGGCGCGGCTGTGCGCTACTGGGAGCCGATCATCGAACGCTATGGGTTGAACGCAACGCTGATCCGCGATGAGGTCGATCCGACCTTCCGCTTCATGACGCTCGACTGGGACGGCAAGATACGGATGGACTGCTCCTCGCCTTACGCGATGGCGCAGCTGATCGGCATGCGCGAGAAGTTCGACGTCGCCTTTGCCAACGATACCGACGCCGATCGCCACGGCATCGTCACCCGCTCCAACGGTTTGATGAATCCGAACCATTTTCTAGCTAGCGCGATCGCGTTTCTGTTCGAGCATCGCCCGCAATGGCGCCAGGACAGCGCGGTCGGCAAGACCATCGTGTCGAGCGCGATCATCGATCGCGTGGCGAAAAAGATCGGCCGTCATGTGGTCGAGACGCCGGTCGGTTTCAAATGGTTCGTCGATGGTCTCATCGGCGGCGGCTTCGGCTTTGCCGGCGAGGAGAGCGCGGGCGCCTCGTTCCTCCGCAGAGACGGATCGGTGTGGACCACCGACAAGGATGGCCTGATCATGGGGCTGCTCGCCGCCGAGATCACCGCGCGGACCGGGCGCGACCCGAGCCAGTTGTTCGATTCCCTGACCAAGGAACTGGGCGTGCCGTTCTACGCGCGGATCGATGCGCCGGCGACACCGCAACAGAAGAACATGTTCAAATCGTTGTCGGGCGAAAAGCTCGCGATGAAGGAATTGGGCGGCGAGATGGTGCGCGCGACGCTGACAACGGCGCCGGGCAACGGTCAATCGTTCGGTGGCATCAAGGTCGTGGCCGATAACGGCTGGTTTGCGGCGCGCCCCTCAGGTACCGAGGACGTCTACAAGATCTATGCGGAGAGTTTTCGCAGCGACGCGCATCTGCGCCAAATCCAGGACGAGGCGCGAAGTGCCATCGCGCGTGCGTTCGCGGGATGAGGCCTTGCTCTTACGCGGCCGATGAAGGCGCGGGCGTCGGACTGACGATGTCGAGGTGAATCCCGCCGCAGCGGGTGCACCGCATGGTCCAGTATTCGGCGCCGGCGCGCCCGTTGATGATGCGCAACACCCGAAGCTGGCTATCGCAATCGGGGCAGTTGGATCTCACGCCGGGAGCGTTGGCCTTTGAGTCACGCATGGGCGGTCTTCCGCTTTCGCTCCGACGTCACCGATCGCCGGTTGAGGTAGTCGATGCGGGTCTTTGCGTCAGCGATCGCCGCTTCCGCATCGGACCAGGCGAAGCCGACCTCGAGCTCGGGAAATGACACGCCGTCGATGACGACGGGTTCAAAATCCTCGCGCCTGATCCTGGCATGCCAAAGCCCTTTGCCAGCTTCGAAAGCCTCAATTTGAAAGCCATCATGGGTCATGTTTGTCACATCTCCGCCGATCCGAGGCGCATAAGGAAACCACGCCTTCCGCCGAACGCGTATGAACTGGTTCACACTTTCGGGAGAAGTTGGCCCGAATCCGCTCCGCAGCCTATATAAGCGCTGCACAAACAGGAGCGATTCGGTGGTGGAGGTGGCCAATTCGCTGGTCCTTGACCTCGTTGAGTGGGTGGCCCGGGAACCGCGGCCGTATTCGGAGGTGATCGCGACCTGGCGGACGTCATGCCCGCGGCTGACGATCTGGGAGGACGCGGTTGATCTGGGTTATGTCACCCGCGCCAACGGCGCGATGGTCGTGGTCACCGAGGGCGGCAGGCAATGGCTGCGCGCGCACGGCCGTTTGAGCTGAGTGGTTGAGGTTCAGGACAATGAATATCTGGAGGTCCGCGCGAGCAGGGGCGCTCGCGACTGTTGTTGCGGCAATTGCGACGTTCGACGTCGCACCGGCGTTCGCCGCCGAGCCGGTCTACGACCCGCAGGTCGGCAGCCGATGGACGGTCGAGACCGAGGCCCGCAGCGAAGAGGTTAGGCCCGACGGAACGGCGACCTCACTGACCAGGACGCGCGGCGAACTGACCATCGAGCAGAAGACGGCGGATGGATTTCGAGTTTCCTACGTTCAGCGTGACGCCACCGTCGAAGGCAATGCGCGGAGCGTCCCGCTGAGCCGCGCCTACATGAAGGTGCTGGAGAATGTGGTGATCCGCGCCAGCACCGATCCGGCCGGCAAGCCGTTGCGCATCGACAATCTCGATGAGGCCAGGGCAGCAATGCGCGACGCGGCGAGCGGACTTACGGAGCAGTTCGATCGCCGGCCCGCGACGCGCGCGCTGTTCGATCAATTGATGTCGCAACTGGTGGAAGTGGGCGCCGAGAATGCCGCCTCGGTTTACGTTGATGCGCTCGGAGTGCTGGCGGTCGCGCAGAATACCGGGATGAAAGCCGGCGACTTCAAACAGGTCACGAAGCCCGCGGAAAATCCGCTCGGCGGCGATGCGCTGAAATCGACCGAACGATTTGAACTGGTCGATGCCGATGCGGCGCGGCTGAAGTTCGTCAGTGTCACGTCCGTCGACGCCGCTGACATGAACGAGTTCATGCAATCCTTTGCGAGGGGTTTGCTGGCGGCTTCCGGCGACAGCGTCACGCCTGAACGGGTGCGGCAGCTCGTCAACTCGATGGTGTTCTCTTTCGACAAGCGCGCGGAATTCGAGGTCGAGGGCGGCATGACGCGGAAGGTCGCCGAGAATTCGAGAACGGTGTTTCGCGGCCTGGAACAAAACCTGATCCAGAGCGAGATGCGGACGATTACGGTGACGCCCGCGCCGTGAGCTGACGTCTCACGCCGGGCCGTATATCGCTCACTTCGCCGCGATGGCCAAAAGGCTGTCATTGACTTGGGTCAGCCTTTGCGGTGAACTTCATGCATCCGCATCTTTTTTCAATTCGCAATGTTTCGGGAAGGAACGCCGGGATGATCGACCTGTATTACTGGACCACGCCGAACGGTCACAAGATCACGATGTTTCTCGAGGAGACCGGGCTGAAGTACAAGATCTTCCCGATCAACATCGGCAAGGGCGATCAGTTCAAGCCGGAGTTTCTGGCGGTCGCGCCGAACAACCGGATTCCAGCAATGGTCGATCATGAACCGAAGGGCGGGACAAAGCCGATCTCGATCTTTGAATCCGGCGCTATGCTGCTCTATCTCGCCGAGAAGACCGGCCGGTTCCTGCACGGCGATCTCTATGGCCGCTACGACGTCATTCAATGGACGTTCTGGCAGATGGGTGGTCTCGGGCCGATGGCGGGGCAGAACCATCACTTCCGCAACTATGCGCAGGACAAGATTCCATACGCGATCGACCGCTATGTGAACGAGACCAACCGTCTCTATGGCGTACTCAACAAGCGGCTCGCGGACCGTGAATTCATCGGCGGCGAATATTCGATCGCCGACATGGCCTGTTATCCCTGGATCGTGCCCTACAAGAATCAGGGGCAGGAGATCGAGCAGTTCCCGCATCTCAAGCGATGGCTTGGGACCATCGGCGAGCGGCCGGCAACGGTGCGTGCTTACGCGCTCGCCAAGGACGTCAATCCGAACTTTGGACAACCTTCGGCCCGCACCGAGGAAGAGCGCAAGCTTCTGTTCGGGCAAACCGCCGCGGTGGTGAAGTAACTTTTTAATAGCCAAACACGACACGCAACTTTGCGTGGGGTGTCGATGACAAGCGTCTCCAGTTGATCCAATATGGATCGGTGGCGGCGGGACGAATGTGTCTGTCCGGAAACTTCGAGCACCGCGCATCGCATTTGTGACGACAGGAGACAAGAACTTGCGTGACGGAATTTCTGCGCTTCGCATCGGTGTGACTTTGGTGGTGCTGGTCACCGGCAATATTCTCAGCTCGTCTTTGGCGCTGGCTCAATCCACGTCCCGCACCGACCCTCTGCTCAATAGCGGGCCTCCGGTGTGGGACACCAACCACGACGGCATCTTCACGTGCGAGGAGTGGAAGAAGTTCATGGAGCAGCTGTTCGCTTCAGCTGACAAAGGCCGCAAAGGGTTTCTCACTCGGCAGGAATTCGAGGCGATCAAGAAAGCCGATCCAAGTCTCGCCGATGCCGATTTCGGCTATTTCGACGAGAACCAGGACGGCAAGGTCTCGCGCAACGAATTCGTCGAAAAGCCGAGCGTGTTCATCCTGCGCTTCGACCGGAACGGCGACTGCCGCGTGACGCCGGATGAGTTGAAGGCGGCAACGACCCCGCAACCGACCGGTGGGCCCCAGGATCGGCCGCGCGACCGGTTTCATTGAGACCCAGATTGGGTAGCGATGCGCCGCATGTGCATCGCTAGCTACGCAACCGGTACGCCGGATCCGTCACTTGTGTCGCGCCAGGAGCGTCTGCCCCAGCTCCACACTCGGCTCGAACTTGTCGCGCGTGCGCGTATAAAGCGTGCCTTCCATGCGGCCGATCAAATCCAGTTTTGCCGCGTCGACATAAAGACGTTCCGGATCGAGCACCGCCTCGTCGCTGACATGCTCTCTGGTTTATCCGCCAGGCTAGCCCGGAACTGGCCGCCGTCGTTTCGCGCTACTTGCTGGCCGATCTGCGCGCCTTGCAAGCTCCCTTCATCATCCCCAACCATCTGGCGCAGGCCGATCCGCTGATTCAACGTTTCGAACGATAGGCGCGCGAGCATCTCAAGGAAGGGTTTTCGCTGCAGGAGGCTGCCGACGCGCTCGCGACGAGCGCACGCACCCTGCAACGCCGCTGCGAAGCGGTGCTCGGCAAATCTCCGCTTTCCTACTTTCAGGATCTCCGGGTGGAACGCGCGCAATCTCTGCTCCACGGCAGCGGTCTCGATCTCGACGCCATTGCCGCCGAGGTCGGTTACGTCGATGGAGCAACGTTACGAGCGCTGTTGCGCGGACGCCTGGGACGAGGGGTACGAGAGCTTCGTGCTAACCTGCGCTGAGAACGCGGCTTTCCGCCGCGCGCCGAAATAGGTGCCGCCAGAACGGACACGGCGATAGTTTAACGCGAGGTCTGCTCTGCATCCGAAAGTGAACATCGCCACCCAAGCCGGATGTATCCGCTGAGGGCCAGAGGCAGACGTGGTGAAAGGCTACTTCGGCGCTTGTGGCATGGCCGAGGAATGATGGTCGACTATGAGCCAATTTCCGCCGTTGTTTACATACGTGAAGCTGTAGCGTGCGGGGAAGATCTTGGTCTCTCCGTCCTTGACATAGGAGAACGTATAGTAGCCCGAATTTACGGCAGTATTGCCGTATATGCGGATTAGCTGATCGCCGAACGTGACCTTCAGGCCGGGAAGAACCTTAAAGGCCGACACGAAATAATCCCGTAGTGCCGCCCGATCGCCCCGAATTTTCGGCGACAGTGTTCCCCAGAGCACGGCGTCGTCGGAATAGAGCGGCAATACTTTGTCTGGATCGTCCTCGCCAAGAGCGCCCGCCCATGTCGAGGCCGCCGCCGCGACTTCCTCCTTCGGTCCGGCCCAGGCGACCGTAGCAAACGACACGAGGATGATGCTCAATCCGAGTCCTGCGCTCGCGGCTTTTAGAGAAGATGTCACGGACTTTCTCCAATGCTGGTTGATCCCAGCGATTTTGGTCGCAGCGCATTGCCCGTCAAGCACGAAAAGCGTTTGTCGCGTTTGGTCAGAAGCGGAACAGGCTCAGCTTGAATCCTGTGTCGGTTCTGCCGTCAGAAGCGGACACTGCGAGACCCGCTCTTCGACAGAGACGGCGGCTGCCGCGTGACCCCGGCGCATTCGCCAAGGCTTTCTTCAAGCACAAAAAGGCTTTCTTCGAGCACAAAGTGGCCTCGGACTGAGGGCCATCTCTGAAGCCAACCCGTAACGTTTTGATACGGAGGATCCCCCCGGTCGCGGGATCGCTCCTCCGCGCAGACCGGCGCGGTGAACGACGCCGTTGCTGTTCATCACAGCAACTCTGACCGCTCAATGTCCGCTCATGGGATGGTCCGGCCGTGCTCCTACCCGGTCAGCGATAAGCTGGCCAGAGGTAGCCAGACAAGCAGGATTCCCCGTGTTCGCTGGCCGCATCAGACTTGGCGCGTAAGGTGATGTGGTCCTATACTTTCCATCGTCCGCCTTAGAAGATTGCATTAAGGTCCTCGCCGGCGGTCGACCTGCCGGAGGTTTGCCGCTGTCTGCGGATGACGTTGGACGGAGAAACGCCAATGAACTCCACACCGAATGCAAAGGATGACTTGATCTCGCGCGCCGATGAACAAATCGCGCGTGCCTACGACCAAATCGCGCGCGCCGATGAAGAGCTTGCGCGTGTGTCTGAAAAGATCTCAAAAATTGGGCGCGATCCCGTACACGAACCTTCGGTTGGATCAGCTGCGCAGCCACCGCGCCGGAGGCTTGCGCGGCATGGCCTCGTCGGCCTGCTGTCGGCGGTATGTATCGCGGGCATCGTCGCTTTCGTATTGCAATCGTCTCATGGCGGCGTGATGCTGATTGGCGCCCAATGGGTGCCGCAGCTCATTTCCACGCCATCCTTGCCATCAAAAACCCCACCGTTTCCTGCGCAACCCGATTCATCCCCCGTTCAAGTGACCGCGGCGGAGGCAGCGCCGCTGCAAGCCGCACCGTTGTCCCCCACTGGACCGCAGGACGCTGCTACGGTTGCCCCGGCGGCTCCAGACCTGACACAGTTGCTGCAAAAGCTGACGGGCGATATCGCAAATCTAGAGCAAGCGGTGGAACGCCTTAAGGCACAGCAAGACCAAATGGCCAGCGACAATGCAAAAGCCATTGGGCAGCTCAAGACGAAGCAGGAAGACATGGCGCGCCTGCTCGCCAAGGTTTCCGAGCAAAGCGCGTCACCGAAGACATCTCCGCCTTCGGCAGGACCTGCCCTGTCGACGCAAACGAGAATACAGCCGGCGCCACCGCCGCGCCGGTTGCATTCTCCGCGGTGGCAATACTACTACGACGACGACTGGTAACCGCGGTACCTTCTCCGCCAGCACGCCGGAAAAGCGCAAAAGTTCGCGCCGGTTTTGGGGTTCATATCGGGAGTTCAACGCAACCAGGAGGAAAAGCTGATGATGAAGGTCCTTGCCATCGCGTGCGTAACCATGCCGGCTATCGTGGTATCTGCCATCGCACAGCAGCCTGCGATCAAGCGCACCGTGCTTCGCAGCATCGATTATCCGGCGGGCTATACCACCGTGACGGCGTTTATTGAGATCGCGCCGGGCGCTTGCGCGGGTCGCCACACCCATCCGGGGATTGACAGCGGTTACGTCATACAGGGCGACTTCGTGCTCAAAATCGAGGGGAAGCCCGAACAGACCCTTAAGGCGGGCGACTCATACGAGACGTCGCCTCAAACGCCCCACGATGCTTGCTCGGTATCAGGCAACAAGCTGATCGACACCTTTGTCATAGAGAAAGGCAAGCCGCTGGCATCGCCGGCGCCCTGATCCGGCGCAGACGCTCGCAATGGCCGCGCGTACGTTACCTCAAAACAGGCCACTACTCGTCCCAAACGCGCTCGCCGCACCTTTCACATTTGAAAAGGCGAATTCTCTTTCCCTGTTCGGGATCGAGGAATTGATGGGTGAGGCGAAGGGCGGCGGCACACGCTGGGCAGTGCAGAAACCGATCTCGATCTTGCGCCAGCGTCTTTTGATTGTCCTGCATGCGCCGCCCCCTGCTACCGGCGCTAAGCTCATAAGTGAACTTTTGTTCCCGAAATTGAGATTAGGACGCTTCCAGATTCAAACTAGGCCACTAGGGGTCGAACAGGCCAGTACCCGGCGCCTTTAGGGAGCGGATTGGCACGCATCGGCGGCTTGATCGTCTCCACTCTTACGCACTGACTGCCGTGTGGATGGCACGGCAATGTTGTGCCAAACCGTCGTGCGAGACCACGAATTCCTTCAACGGCGTCTCGATGTCGTAGAAATAGATGTTGGCGATGAAGCCATAGATGCCGGCGTCGATGGTCGTCGGTCTGTCGCCATGCACATAGCCTTGCCGCGGGATCAGGTTTGCGAGCGCGGCGAGGTCGGCAAGCCCGCGGGCCATCGCGGCGTCAGCCTCGAAGCGGCCGATGCCCTGGAAATAATAGCGCTGAGCGTTGAACTCCTTGGCCTTCATCAACCCGTCATCGGTAAGGCTCGGATGCTCGCGCTTGAGCGCATCGCGGAACTGCGGCCAGTAGCGCTCGTCCTTCCAGCGCGAATAGGACATCACCCAGTAGAGATCGTCGAGCGTGCGCGTCGCGAGGAGATTGATTGTGCGCTGCGCCGGTATCAGCGCCGCGTCCAGCGTCACGCCATATTTTTCGGTGACATAGCCAAGGATGGTCTCGCTGTCGCCGACCGTGTCATGGCCGTCGACGATATAGGGTAATTGTCCGCGCGGGGCCTTCGACGCGTCGAAAATGTGTTCATGCCGGAATGGTACGCCGGCAAGCTTCAGAAAAGCGAATACCTTCAGGCCATAGCCGTTGTTGTCGGCGACGCCGAACAGCGGCGGATAGGAATAGAGCGTGAGCATGGTGGCCCCGTCACTTTCAAGATGGCTGCAGGCTACTTCAAAATGGATCAGTCAGCCCAATTGCCCGGCGGCCTTTTCCAGCAAGGCCCACGCCTCCTCGCCATATTTTGCTTTCCAATCCGCGTAGAAGCCAGCCTTCTTCAAGACGTCGCGGAATGGCGCCGGGTCCGTATCGTTGAAGGTGATGCCTTTCTGCTGCAACGAGCCCGCCAGGTCGTCATTGAGCTTGGTCACCGCGTCGCGCTGCCTGATGGCGCTTTCGTTGAAGCTTGCCGCGACCTTCGCCTTGATGTCGTCAGGCACGCCGCGCCAGGTGCGGTTGCTCGTCACGATCCAGGAGCCATCCCAGACGTGGTTGGTCCGCGAACAGAATTTTTGAACCTCGTAGAACTTGGACGTCTCGGCAACGACCAGCGGGTTTTCCTGTCCGTCGACAACGCCGGTCTGCAGCGCCGTGTAGACATCGGCAAGATTGATGCTGGTCGGCGCGGCGCGAAGCGCCTTGAACAGGGACACGTAGACCTGGCTGACCGGAACGCGAATCTTGAAACCTTCCAGATCGGACGGATCCCTGATCGGTTTCTTGCTGGTGGTGATCTGCCGAAAGCCGTTGTTCCAGATTTTTTCGAACGCATAGAGCTCCGCCTTCTCGAAACCCTTGCGAATGAGCGCGCCGAGCTCGCCGTCCATCGCGGGCCAGACAGCATCGGCATTCTTGAAAGCGAAGCCCGTTCCATTGATGGCGGCGATCGGTACCAGCGTCGCGAAGATCAGTCCGCCGGTGGAAAAGAAATCGATGGCGCCGGAGCGCACCTGCGACAACAGATCGCTGTCGCCGCCGAGCTGGCTGTTCGGGAACACGCCGATATCGACCTTGCCGCCGGTGTCTTGCCTGATCCGGGCGGCGGCCTCGATCGCGAATGTATTCACGGGATGGGTGGCGGAGAACCCATGGCCGAGTTTCCACGAATAGTCTGCCGCCACCGCGCGCGCGATATAAGGCATCGCGAGGCCGGCGCCGCCCAGGCCCGCAACAACCGCTCGACGAGACAGGATCACGCGCGCGACCGGCGGTCGGCTATTTTGGCATCGGGATGGCGATCGCCTTGTCATTGGCGCGGTCTCCGACCCACAGAGTATCGCCGACGGGCTCGATCGCGGTCGGCCGGGTGAGGCCGTCGAGAATGGTGACGACGGTGGCCTGATCGCCATTGACGGTGACCACGCTGGCGCGGCCGTTCCGGTTCTCGGTGAGATAGAGCTTCCCGTTGGCGGCGCGCATGCCGTCCGGCCCCTTGATCGGGCGATCGGGCCAGATCTGCACCGGCGCGCCCGCCTTGCCGGCCGCATCAAGCGGAACACGATAGAGATTGTTCGAGATCACGTTGTTGACGTAGAGCTCGCTGCCCAAAAAGGTGATGCCGTCAATGCCGTCGAGCGTGCGGTCCTCGATCAGCAATTCGGGCTCGGAGGCGCCGGGCTTGAGACGGAAAATCTTGCTGCCGAAGGTGTCGGCGATATAGAGCGCCTTGTCCGGCCCGACCACGAAATCGTTGCACAGGTTGATGTCGCCGGGGAGCGGCCAGCGGAATTTCGGCGAACCACTGGTCAGATCGAAGCTGCGCAGAATCGAATGGCGGTTCTTGCCGGTGCCGATGATTTGACAAGCCCACAGCGTGTTGGTCGGGCCATCAGCCAGCACACCGAGGAAGCTGACATTGCCCTCGGCGGCGCCGACGTCGATGAAGACCTTTGCCTTAGTCTCACCCTTCGCGGCTCGATAGATCACGGGCTTCGCGGCGCTGCCGAGGATCAGCGAACCGTCCGGTGTTTCAGTAACGCTCTCCGGATCCGAACCCGGATCGGTGGTGACGACGAGCTTGGGCTCGGCGGCCTGCGCGGTGGAGCAGACCAGCAGCGCTGCTACTGCCAAACCCAGTAAAGAAGGCAGACTCCCCCCTGTGTATCCGTTTAACGGCATTTGTTGTTCTCTCCCCTTGCGGCCCGCCGGAATTGGATCACGGGCTCTGTTCGCTTCACATTGGCGATTTCGATTATTTAAGCGGTAACTCGTGTTGAAACACAAGTTTTAGATTGGCACGAAGACGGCCGACTCAAACCTTCGTGATGGAGTCGCGGAGTTATCCGAGAGAGTAAGAGCCCCGGGGCAGGGACCTCAGGTATGCGCCGGCCAGTGCCGCTCGCGGAACCAGCCCCGATATCCCGACATCTTCGCGCGCTGCGCCTGTGGCGCATGACGCTTGCATGTCGATGCCTCTTCGCTGTTTTCAGGTGCGGCCCATCGAAGCTCAGCGCAGTCGTTCGGATTGTAGGCCATCTCGAAATCGGTTGCCCGATCGACCACGTCCTTGACCGATAGCGTCCAGGGCGAGCCGTCGCTGCGCGTATAGGTTACTTTGCGTGAGGCAAGTTCGGAATTGAGCACGCTTTGCAACTCGTTCTTCATATCGGCCACGCTCTTGCCGGGCGGTATCGCGTAGCGATTCGATCGGCGCGCGAAGCGATCGGGAAATCCCCGCACCACGTCGATAGCGATCAACAGACGAAGATCGCGCGCCGGCGTCGAGTAGTCCTCCCAGGCGCCGGTGGTCTCGAAGATCGAAGGGCCATCCGGCATCGAGGCGTCGCCGGGTGTTTTGGCCTGATATTTTCGTCCGTTCTCCACCGCCGTGACGCGGGTCTTGATCTGCTCGCTGAGGCTCGTGATCGCGTCCGACATCGCGCGGCCGGGATCGAGCGGCTCGGGCGACATGACATCATCCATGCGGTCGTAGAATTCCTCGGCCGTGATCTGCGACTGCTCGGTCGAGAAATCGGCATATTGCGGATTCTTGGCGATTTCGGCATTGCCCAGCCGCCGCAACGGGCCGCCATTCTCGCGCAGGATCGGGCGGAAATGCTTGAAGCCGGGCGTGCCGAGCGCAGGTTCGTGCACGAACAGGAAATTGCCGCGCCAGAAACGCTTGCGCGTGATCGATCCGTCAGGTTCGGCGTCGACGGCAAGGAACACGCCCGGCGTGCCGTTCACTTCCGGCACCCGGCGCACCAGCATGAGCACGTGGCCGTAGGGGTCGGCGTACACCGTGCCCGGGCGCAGCGTCTCTTTCGTCAACGGCACGATGTAGAAATCGGCGTTGTCGTCGCCGGCGCGCACGGCACCGGTGTGCACGACATCGCCGACGTCACGCAGATATTCGCCGAAATTCGTCGGACGCTTCGGCTTGGGCGGCGGCGCCTTCGCAGGCGGCGTTATGGCCGGCGTTTCGGCCGGCGGCTCGGATTGGCCGAACAACCGCAACAAGCTCGACCTCTGCGGCGGCGGAGGGGCGGGTGGGGCATCCGCTGCCGGCACTCCTGCATCCTGCTCGGGCGGCGGAGGCGGACGCGTGACTTCGGGATGCTCGACGTCGAACCACTGGTAGCATTTCGGCGGCCTGCCGCCGAAACCGCGCGAGCAATTCGAATAGCCGAACGGCAGTCCCATCTTGAAGGCGAAATAGGCGCGCAGGAAATAGACGAAGTCCGCGCAATCCGGCCGAAGCCCGGTTTGCGTCGTGTCCTCGTTGCGGCCGAGATAGTTGTGCAGGAAATTACGCGAGGGATCGCGCAGTACCTCGTACCAGACCTTCCAGTTCAGGTCCTGATCGGGCGGCGCATCGAACAGCTTCTCGATCCATGCCGAGAACAAGGCTTCGTTCGTGCTGTTCCAGTTATTGCGCGTCTGCCAGATGCTGCCCGCCGGAATTTTGAAAGGCTCGGGCTTGCGGGCGCCCACAGTGATGTCGCGGGTCACCGGGCCGCAATCGCCTGATTGACGTTCCAGCGTCGCGTGCCAGGTGCCGGCGGCTGGGGCCGCGACCTCGGCGAACCAGGAGTAAGGCGGACCTTCGTGCCGGTCGGTCGATTTGACCGCGACCTTTCCGTCCGGCGCGATCAGCGACAGGCTGCCCTCGACCGGCTTCTCGGCGATGACCATGACGCGCAACGGCGCGCCGGACCACGGCGCGAACGGCGATGGCAAGACGGTGACATCGGCGCAGGCGTTGGACGCCGCGGCAGCCGGGGCTATCTGGAAAAACCCGACTGCGATCAGCGAGATCGCCGTGGCAGCGGCGGCAAAGCGGCGCCCTGGAAGCATTCGGATATAAACCTTGCTAAAGTAGCTTGGAACTCATTCGGCCCGGCGGGTGGTCGGATCGCAGGATAGCCAATCGGAAGGGACGAGTCATTGCGAGCTTTAAGGGCTGGGTTGAAAACTCGCTGCGGCCGGTTTGACGTCCTGATCGCCTGCCTGTGGTTGGTGGTTGGGGTTCCAACCGCCAACGCAGCCTCGATGCGGCCCGTGGCCGCCGAAAAGGCCATGGTGGTCACGGCGCAGCACCTTGCGACAGAGGTCGGAGTCAACGTTCTCAAGCGTGGCGGCAACGCGGTCGATGCGGCGGTCGCGGTGGGATATGCGCTCGCGGTGGTCTATCCGGCCGCCGGCAATCTCGGTGGCGGCGGCTTCATGACGATCCGGTTTGCCGATGGACGCAAGACGTTCCTCGATTTTCGCGAGAAGGCGCCGCGGGCCGCGAGGCCGGACATGTTCCTCGACAAGGACGGAAACGTCATCAACGGCCTGAGCACGACCGGGTGGCTCGCGGTCGGCATTCCCGGCACCGTGTCGGGTCTGGAGTATGCGCGAAAGAAATACGGCTCAATGACGCGCGCCGCTTTGATCGGGCCTGCGATTGAACTCGCCGAAGACGGATTCATCCTCAATCAGGGCGATGTTGACATGCTCGCCTCTGCAACCGACGACTTCAGGAAATTTCCATCGACCGGCGACATCTTCCTCAACAAGGGACAGCCCTTTGTTGCGGGCGAGAAACTCGTGCAGCGCGACCTTGCCAACACATTGCGCTTGATCCGAGCGCAGGGCGCCGATGGCTTCTACCGCGGCAAGACCGCGGCCGCC
>DATHPL010000377.1:0-10648 GCA_035483915.1 Bradyrhizobium sp. | reverse complement strand
AGTCGGGTCGGCGCGATGAATTTCCGAACCGGTCTATTCGGAACCAGCAAATACCTGCCTCGCTTGGTGTAAAAACGCTTTCGAGGGCGTTGATGAGGTGGGATCGGAAATGACGCAGCCTGCAAAGGTTCAGGAACCCTCCATGGAGGAGATTCTGGCGTCGATCCGGCGCATCATCGCCGATGACGAGGCGAAGCCCGCGGCTGCCGAAAAAACTGCGCCGCCTCCACCAAGTTCTCAGTCAAATCCTCCGCCTCCTGCGCCCGTAGCTGCTGCGGCACCGGCCAAACTGGAGAAGCCTGCGCCGGCTCCCGCCGCACGCGCGCCTGTCGACGCGCCGCGGCCGGCCGCTCCTCCGCCGGCAAAGGCCGCGGCTCCCGTCGCGCCGCCGCCACCCCCGGCGCCGGCCCCCGCCGTGAGCAATAGCCAGGACGATATTGACGCGCTCCTCAATGGTCTGGACGAAGCCACGACCCCGGAGGAAATCCGTCCCGCCGCGCCGGAGCCCGAATCCGATGTTTTGGACCTCACCGACGAGATGGCATTGCCGGATCGGGCGCCTCCGGCTGCTTTTAGAAAGGTAGAGCCGCCGGACGACCTCGAATTCACCGAAACGGCCGCGAAAACGCCGCTGCGTGAAATGGCTTTCGAGATGCCGCCGCCCAGCCCGATGGATTCTCCACCCATTCTGTCGCGCACGACGGTGTCGGCGGTCGAATCGGCATTCAACAGCCTTGCTCACACGGTGTTGAGCAATAACGCTCGGACGCTGGAAGACTTGGTCAAGGAAATGCTGCGGCCGATGCTGAAATCCTGGCTGGATGACAACCTGCCGGGGCTCGTAGAGCGCATCGTCAAGGCCGAAATCGAGCGGGTTTCGCGCGGACGCTGAACTTATTGCGCGCAATAGCCGATTGCCGGCCGTGATTCGGCCATTACATGGGCTTTATCGCCTTATCCGGCCTGACAGCGTGTTGACTTGGCACGCCGGGGCGGCTTTTTAGCCCGTCTCAGGTCCCCCGAATGCAGCCATCATGATCGAGAAAAATTACCAGCCCGCCGATATCGAAGGCCGTATGTCCGTTATTTGGGAGGACAGCCGCGCCTTCAGTGCTGGACGCCCGGAACGGCGCGACGCCACGCCGTTCACCATCGTGATCCCGCCGCCCAATGTGACGGGCTCGCTGCATATGGGACACGCGCTCAACAATACCTTGCAGGACATTCTGTGCCGTTTTGAACGGATGCGGGGCCGCGACGTGCTGTGGCAGCCTGGCACCGATCACGCGGGCATCGCGACCCAAATGGTGGTCGAGCGGCAGTTGATGGAACGGCAGCAGCCGGGCCGCCGCGAGCTCGGCCGCGCCAAGTTTCTGGAACGCGTCTGGCAGTGGAAGGCGGAAAGCGGCGGCATCATCGTCAACCAGCTGAAGCGGCTTGGTGCCTCCTGCGACTGGTCGCGCGAGCGTTTCACGATGGATGAGGGCTTGTCGCGGGCTGTCGTGAAGGTGTTCGTGGAACTGCACCGTCAGGGCCTGATCTACAAAGACAAGCGGCTCGTGAACTGGGACCCGAAGCTGCTCACGGCCATTTCCGACCTCGAAGTGCAGCAAACCGAGGTCAAGGGCAGTCTGTGGTATCTGCGCTACCCGATCGAGGGCAAGACGTTCAGCCCGGACGACCCGACAAGCTTCATCGTGGTCGCCACCACGCGGCCCGAGACGATGCTCGGCGATACCGCCGTGGCCGTGCATCCCGACGACGAGCGCTATCAACATCTCGTCGGCCAACACGTGATCCTGCCGCTGGTCGGCCGCCGGATTCCGATCGTCGCCGACGAATATTCCGATCCGGAGAAAGGCTCAGGCGCCGTCAAGGTGACGCCGGCGCATGACTTCAACGATTTCGAAGTCGGCAGGCGCCACAACCTGCCGCAAATCAGCGTGCTCGATCGAGAAGCCTCGCTCGCGTTGGTCGGCAACGAAGACTATCTGCGCGGACTTCCCGAAGGATCGGCGGAACTCGCGGCAGAACTGAATGGCCTCGACCGTTTTGTTGCGCGCAAACAGATCGTGGCGCGCATGGAAGATTTCGGTTTCCTGGAGCGGATCGAACCGAACACGCATATGGTGCCGCACGGCGACCGCTCGGGCGTCGTGATCGAACCCTATCTGACCGACCAGTGGTACGTCGACGCCAAGACGATGGCGCAGCCCGCGATCGCGGCCGTTCGCAACGGGACGACGACCTTTGTTCCGAAGAATTGGGAAAAGACCTATTTCGACTGGATGGAAAACATCCAGCCCTGGTGCGTCTCGCGCCAGCTTTGGTGGGGTCATCAGATTCCCGCCTGGTACGGACCGGACGGCAAGGTGTTCGTCGCCGAGACCGAAGAAGAGGCGGTCGGCAACGCATTGGGCTATTACGTCGAGCAGGAGGTCATCACGGCCGAGCAGGGTCGAGAGATGGCGCTCGATCGCAACAAGCGCGAGGGTTTCATCACCCGCGACGAAGACGTGCTCGACACGTGGTTTTCCTCGGCGTTGTGGCCGTTCTCGACGCTTGGCTGGCCGGACGACACACCGGAGGTGAAGCGGTACTACCCGACGAATGTTCTGGTCACCGGCTTTGACATCATCTTCTTCTGGGTCGCCCGCATGATGATGATGGGCCTTCATTTCATGAAAGAGGCGCCGTTCTCGTCCGTCTACATCCACGCCCTCGTCCGCGACGAGAAGGGCGCTAAGATGTCGAAGTCGAAGGGCAACGTCATCGATCCCCTGCACTTGATCGACGACTACGGTGCCGACGCCCTGCGCTTCACGCTGGCTGCGATGGCCGCGCAAGGCCGCGACATCAAGCTTGCGGCAAGCCGTGTCGAGGGTTATCGCAACTTCGCGACCAAGCTGTGGAATGCGTGCCGTTTTGCGGAAATGAATGCATGCGCCGCGCCTGCCGATTTCGACCCCGCGAAGACCACGCAGACGTTGAACCGCTGGATCGCGCATGAGACCTCGCGCGCCACGCGCGAGGTGACCGAGGCCATCGAAGCCTACCGTTTCAATGACGCCGCTAACGCGACTTATCGCTTCGTCTGGAACGTCTATTGCGACTGGTATCTGGAATTGGCCAAGCCGGTGCTGATGGGCGAGGAGGGCGACGCCAAGGCCGAGACCCGCGCGATGGTGGCGTGGGCGCGGGATGAAATCCTCAAGCTTCTCCACCCGTTCATGCCATTCATCACCGAAGAGCTTTGGGCTGTCACGGCCAAACGCGAAGGCTTGCTGGCTTTGGCGCCATGGTCGCGCAAGGCAAACGAACTGACGCCTGAGCAAGTGGCATTGATGGCGGCGGCGAGCCCCATTGAGCCGATACCGGCGCTGGCGTTGCCGATCGTCGACACCGCCGACTTCACCGACCCGGCAGCCGAGGCCGAGATCGGTTGGGTGGTCGATCTCGTCACCGCGATCCGATCGGTCCGCGCCGAAATGAACATTCCGCCCGCGACGTTGACTTCGCTGGTGCTGTCCGGGACATCAGCGGAAACCAGGGAGCGCGCGCCACGCTGGAGCGACGTCATTAAACGGATGGCACGGCTCTCCGACATTTCCTTTGCCGACCGGGCGCCTGAGGGTTCGGTGCAGCTATTGGTCCGTGGTGAAGTCGCCTCGCTGCCGCTCAAAGGCGTGATCGATCTCTCCGCCGAGAAAGCGAGGCTCGATAAGGAACTGGCCAAGGCCGATGCCGATATCAAACGGGTCGATGCGAAGCTCGCCAACGAGAAGTTCGTCGCCAACGCGCCCGAGGAAGTCGTCGAAGAGGAAAAAGAAAAACGCGAGGCGGCTTCAACTCGAAAGGCGAAGATCCTGGAGGCGATAGAACGTCTGAAGGGCGTGGAGTCGTAGTAGGGCTGGTGCTTTACCTCAGACGCTCGGCTCGGGCTGGGCGACCGCTTCCTTACTGCGGACCCCGTACATCGAAAGGCCCAGCAGAACATAGGCTCCCGAGGTCCAGACGGCTTGCCAGTTCTGGGTCCCCTCGATAAGGACGATATAGAGCGCGCTGAAAAAGAAAACTCCGGCAAATACCGTCTCGGCGATCGGGCGGCTGCCTGCCTTCGGCCGGTTGAGCCACGACAACGCCGCCAGCGGCAAGCCTGCCATTGTCAGCGCAGCGAAGGGAAGGTCCTGCCAGCGTGGATCGAACACCGAGTCCAGGGCCGCGCCCGTTGCGATCACGACAATCGCGGCCAGGACGATACCGAGGGCAAATGTGGGGAACGACCGGGTTCTGCTTTCGCTCGGTCCCACCAACTCCACGAACGCAGGCAGCGAACGGCCGGACATCAGGGCATCCGCGCACAATAGCGGCGCAGCGGCGGCGGCCACCAGCAGCGAACCCCATCGGAGCCAACCGCCTAGTCCGAAGCTTTCATACGTCATCTTGTCGATCGCGATTCCCAGCAGGATTCCTGCAACGGTTGCCGAAATACCGACAGCGAGCCAAGACGAGGGGCTGGGCTTCCACGGCTTGCGTCGCTGGCTGAGCCAGGCCGCCGCGAAAACGGAGATCGCCAATATCATCCCGCTTCCCATCAGCGGTTTCCACTGCGGATAATTGCTGATGGCAATGCCCGGTGGGTATTTCAGGGTGTGATGATCGGCGTCGAACAAGCCCCAATTGCCGCCGACGGTGCCCTCCCAATACCGTTTCCAGGACGCATCAAACGCCTCGATCAGGTTGACGCGAAAATTGTCGCGTCTGGCAACATCAAGGATTTCCGAGATCACGCGGGCCTGGTTGATCCGCGACGGAAGCGCGCCTTCACGCATGCGTCCCATGCTCGGCCAGCCAGTTTCGCCGATCACGACTTCCTTGCCTGGAAAAGCAAGCGACACTTGCTTGTGAATCGCCGCCACTTGCGCAGCCGCGCCCTCGGCCCGGGTCGGAATGTCGTCCCAATAGGGCAGCACATGGATCGTCACGAAATCCACGGCATCCTGAATTTCCCGGTAGCGTAGCCAGTATTCCCAGACTTCCGCGTAAGTCACGGGCACCGAGACGCGCGCTTTGACCGACAGCAGGAGTTCGCGAAGATCGGACGGGGTCATATCCCCATGCAACAACACTTCGTTGCCGACGATGATCGCGCTGATCGTATCCGGATATTTTTGGGACAGCGTGACCGCGGTCTCAACCAGCTGCGCATTCTTGAGCCGGTTGTTGCCGATCCAGATTCCCAGGAGAACCTTTAGCCCGACCTGCGACGCCAGTTCGGGGACCTTGTTCAAACCGTTGTCGACGGAATAGGTACGGATGCAGCGCGATATCCTGGAAATTTGAATCAAGTCCTCACTGATTTGCTCCGCACTGACCTCCAGCGTGGGATTGAGCGGCGTCTGGTCGTCGCGGAATGGCGCATAGGATACGCATTCGAGCTTGGTCGCCGCGTCGATCGGGGCGTGCGCGAGTGTGACCGGCTTGGCCAGCCACCACCAAACCGAGGCAATGATCGTCAGAGATATCAGGAGAAGCGCCAGCGGCGCGCGAACGGCAATTGGTTCTATCCTCCAGGAAACTTGTCGATTATGGTCCAGCCGTCAATGGTCGAACGCAACAGCGGGTGGTGATAGCAAATTGCTGTCACCAATAAAGGTCGTCCCGTTCAACAACAAGTGACGTGATGTTTTTCAAAGGACTTTCCCGGCGACGTTTTGCCAAAATCGCTGCTTGGTCAGCCCTCGGAGTCCCGGCCACATCTGCCAAAGCTGCCGAAGGTATCGCGGCCTCGGCGCCCCACCTTCCGAACGGCAGCCTCGCCACTTTTCCGCCAGACTTTTTGTGGGGCGCGGCGACGTCTGCCTATCAGATTGAGGGTGCGGTCCATGAGGACGGTCGCGGCCCGTCGATCTGGGATCAATTCACCCACCTCAAAGGCAAGATCATCGACCAAAGCACCGCTGACGTCGCGAACGACCATTATCATCGCTACAAGGAAGATGTTCAGCTCATCAAAGCGCTCGGGGCGAAAGCCTATCGTTTTTCGATCGCGTGGCCCCGCGTGTTCCCGGAAGGGACGGGAACGCCGAATCCCAAAGGCCTTGATTTCTATCACCGGCTCGTCGACGAACTGTTGGCCAACGGCATCGAGCCGTTTGCCACGCTCTATCATTGGGATCTTCCGCAGACGCTTCAGGATCGCTACGGCGGCTGGAGGTCGCGCGACACCTCGAAAGCATTTGCCGATTACGCCGGGTATGTCGCCGAGCGCATCAGCGATCGCGTCAAGCACATCTTCACGATCAACGAATGCGCAAGGCTTGTTTACGCCGGCTTTGGCATGGGTATCGATGCGCCTGGCCTGACCTTGCCCCAAAAGGAAATCAATCAGGTTCGCCACCACGTGGCGCTGGGTCATGGCCTGGCGGTGCAGGCTGTCCGTGCGAACGCGCGAAGCGGGACAAAAGTCGGTCCGGCTGAGAATATCGAGGTTTGCATTCCCGCCATCGAAACCCCGGCCAATATTCGCGCAGCCGAAATCGCCACCCGCGAACTCAACGCCGGCTATCTGACCGCGATCCTGGAAGGAAAATACACCGACGGCTTTCTGGCCTATGCCGGCGCCAACGCGCCGAAATTTACCGCAGAAGATCTCGTCGCCATTTCATCGCCGATCGATTTTGTCGGGCTCAATGTGTACATGCCCAACCAATATGTCGTGGCCGGCGAGAATGGTAACGATTTTGCGTTGCTGCCGTTCGCTGCGACATACCCGCATATGGACTCGAGCTGGCTCAGGATCGGCCCCGAGGCGATGTATTGGGCGCCGCGTCATGTCGCCAAGCTTTGGAATGTGAAGTCGATCTATATCACCGAGAACGGAACATCGGCGGCGGACCAGGTGAGCGCGGACGGAAAAGTCTATGATGTCGATCGCATCATGTATCTGCGCAACTACCTGACGCATCTCAATCGCGCGACGTCGGAAGGCGTGCCGGTCCAGGGCTATTTCGTGTGGAGTTTGATGGACAACTTCGAGTGGTCGGACGGGTTCGAAAAGCGCTTCGGATTGTACCACGTCGATTTCCAGACCCAGCGGCGCACGCCAAAGCTCTCGGCCTCGTTCTATCGTGAGGTCATCCAGCGCAACGCCGTGATGTGATCCGGCGGGGCTCCCGATCTATACCGCCGCACTATTCGGCGAACGGTTTTGAGAGGAATTTCGAGCCTCTCAATCCATAGCGCCAGGGCAGGTCGACCGCTTTGGTGAGGCCGATCCGCACGCCAGCGACGACGTCGGGCTTGGCGGCGGGCGCGTAAAGCGCCATCGGGGGCTCATCTAGCGCCAGTCCGTTATGGGCATGGGTGATGCCGAGCGCTTCCGTCAGCTTGCCGGGACCCGAACACAGCGATCGTTCGTCATGAAGGCCGCGTCGCCGCCGCATCGCGGGGATGCCACGGGTCGGCTCCAGCGCCCGGATCAGGACCGCGCTGGCCGAGCCCGCTTTTTCGCAGACGAAATTGACGCACCAATGGATGCCGTAGGAGCGATAGACGTAGACGAAGCCGGCCGGCCCGAACATCACGGCATTGCGCGGCGTCATCCCCCGGTAGGAATGCGCCGCAGGCTCGGTGTGGTGATAGGCCTCGACCTCCACGATGATCCCCCCGACGCCGTCGACCAACAGGGTCACGCCGATCAGATCGGGGGCAACCTCGTGCACGCTGCGGTTAAAGAAGGCTCGCTTGAGCTGTTTGCCCAGTTTCGGGCTGGTTGGAGCGGAATTTCGGGGCATGGCCGGGTATAAGGGCCCGTACGGGTCAAAGCGAGCGGTTGCGGTTCGCGGTCCACCGGATTAGCTAGAATGTCAAGAAAAGCACGGATTCCCCATGGTCGTTATCGTCGATACCGTCTCCGCCACGCCGGTGCGCCCGCGCCACCCGGAAAAGGCGAACCGGCCGGACGCGCTGTCGCCGCCGAAGCCGGACTGGATCCGCGTCCGCGCGCCGACCACGCGCGGCTATGCCGATACCCGCAACATCGTGAAGGAAAACGGCCTCGTCACGGTATGCGAGGAGGCGGGCTGCCCGAACATCGGCGAGTGCTGGGACAAGAAGCACGCCACCTTCATGATCATGGGCGACACCTGCACCCGGGCGTGCGCGTTCTGCAACGTCAAGACGGGAATGCCGGGTGCGCTGGATGCCACTGAACCGGAGCATGTCGCGGAAGCCACCTTCAAACTCGGGTTGAAGCATGTGGTGGTCACCTCGGTGGACCGCGACGACCTTGCCGATGGCGGAGCCCAGCATTTCGCGGAGACCATCCGCGCAATCCGCGCGCAGTGCCCCGACACGACCATTGAAATCCTCACGCCCGACTTCCTGCGCAAGGACGGCGCGCTCGAGGTTGTGGCCGCGGCCAAGCCCGACGTGTTCAACCATAATCTCGAAACGGTGCCGTCGCGGTATCTGAGCGTGCGGCCGGGCGCGCGTTATTTTCATTCGATCCGCTTGCTGCAACGGGTGAAGGAAATCGACCCGACCATTTTCACCAAGTCGGGTATCATGGTTGGCCTCGGCGAGGAGCGCCATGAGGTCCTGCAGGTGATGGATGACCTCCGCTCGGCGGATGTGGATTTTCTCACCATCGGCCAATATTTGCAGCCGACGCGAAAGCATCACGCCGTGATGCGTTACGTGACGCCGGATGAATTCGAAGGCTACGAGAAGGTCGCGTATACCAAGGGCTTCCTGATGGTGTCGGCGAGCCCGCTGACTCGTTCGTCGCATCACGCCGGGGAAGATTTCGCGAGGTTGCAGGCGGCACGCGCTGCTGTATCCCGCTAACGCAATGCCGAGTTTTTCCAACAAACGCAGGGTACGTCACAGCGCACCCGAGATGTTCGACCTCGTCGCCGACGTCGAGCGCTATCCTGAATTCGTGCCGCTCTGCCAGTCGTTGAAAGTCCGCCAACGGACGCCGAAGCCGGACGGCACCGAGATCGTCGTGGCCGACATGACGGTGTCGTTCAATCTCGTGAGAGAGGGCTTTACCAGCGAGGTGACGCTCGATCGTCCCAACCTGAAGATCACCGTGCGCTATCTGCGCGGGCCGTTCTCCAATCTGGAAAACCGCTGGACGTTTGAGGCGAAGGGCGACAACGACTGCGACGTCGGGTTTTTCATCGCCTACGAGTTCAAGAGCCGGATGCTGGCTTTGCTGATGGGCTCGATGTTCGATGCCGCGTTTGGGCGGTTTTCGGCAGCTTTCGAGAAGCGGGCGGATGCCGTCTATGGGAAGCGGCCGAGCTAGTAGTTGCAGGGCCGGCCTCGCGGGTTTCCGATTAACCTGTCAAACAGCGAACACAAATCCGCATTCCCGCGACGTGAATCGCGCCCGGGTTGCTGTCCAGTCACGTCCTCAGAACAAAGAGGGCGCAAGGAATGCCGGGTGCGACGTGCACCCGCAGCCTCGCGTGCAAGTAAAAAAGCACACGAGCAATAGTCACCACAGGCACAACGCCATCATCCGGCATTCCCTGCGCGATGGTTTTACGGGTTCCTTCGTGCTCTCCCCGGGGATCGGGCTTTCTTGCCCCCGTCCGCGCGCAATGCAAAGCATTGTCGCGAGTTGACGCCAGCGTCGAGACGTCAGGACCACACGACTTCGCCGTCCGCGCAAGGATTGCCCGTCCGGCAATGCCTGCTCGTCCACCGCATTCGCACCCAACGTTTCGTGACGGTCGCGAAGCGTCCCTCTTTAATCGGGCGTGAACGGGGCGAGGTCGTAAAGGTGATTTGCCCGACGGCGCAAGGGGAAATTGGTGCTGGCGTTACCCGGTCTGTTTCGATGTGCAGAACGGATACCGTTCGCATTTGACCCCAGCACCCTAAGTAAAAAAATTGAGAGTGACCGATTCTAAGTTGAACATGTGGTAAGCTCGCTCACTCTCCAGGCCCGTTGTGATGCAACGGGACGAGCCAAGACTCACTAGATCCAATAACGTCTAACAACACAACGAGCAGTTCCTCGGCTTTGAGCTAACGTCATGGACGCAAAGCCCCGCCGAGCTCCGCTTGTAAAGACAGGGCTGCACTCGATCCGACCATGACGGCGAGAAGACAAATGGGTGCGGCAATCTACGAGGCCCGATTGCATTGAGAGACAATCGTAAGGAGCGTCTATGCCTCCCGAGATGTCCGAGCATGGAAGCGAGTCAACGTCGGTCGACGCGCCCGCGATAGCTAAAGCCGGGTCCGGGTCCGATCGTGACAGCAAATTACTGCCGACGAATTCTGCTTCGAGAACTGTCCCACCCACGAGTCAACGGTTCACACGGCGGCAAAAATTGCTGATCGGTGTGCTCGGTGCTGTGGTCATCGTGGCCGCGGTGTATGGCATTCCCTGGGTGCGGTTCGCTCTCAGCACGGTTTCGACCGATGACGCTTTCGTCAATGGCCACGTGACCTTCGTGGCCCCCCGCGTCCACGGTCAGGTCTCCCGGGTTCTGGTGGATGACAACAACCGCGTGCACAAGGGAGACGTACTTGTTGAATTGGACAAGGAGCCATTTCAGGACGCGGTCGCTGTGAAAAAGGCCGCCGTCGGTACTGCCGAGGCGGATCTCGAGGCGGCGAAGGCCAC
>DATHPL010000376.1:0-16382 GCA_035483915.1 Bradyrhizobium sp. | reverse complement strand
CGCAAGGCCAACCGGCGCGGCGCGGCGCGGCTTGCAGCGGTGCAGGCGCTTTATCAGATGGATATTGCGGGTGCCGGCATCAACGACATTTTCGCCGAGTTCGAAAGCCATTGGCTCGGCAACGAGGTCGAGGGCGACAAGTACTTGCCGGCGGAGGCCGCGTTCTTCCGCGACGTGGTATCGGGCGTGGTGCGCGATCAGGCGAAGCTGGACCCCCTGATCGACGAGGCGCTGTCGAAAGGCTGGCCGCTGAAGCGGATCGATGCCATCTTGCGGGCGGTGATGCGCGCCGGTGCCTATGAACTGGAACACCGCAAGGACGTGCCGGGCCGCGTCGTGGTGTCGGAATATGTCGATGTCGCGCATGCCTTTGTCGAGGCGGAGGAGACCGGCATGGTGAACGCGGTACTCGATCAGATCGCGCGCCAGTTCCGCGCCAGCGAATTCGCGCGGGCTGGTGGCTGAGATGACGGCTCCCGGTGCACCAGCATCCGGCGAGGATTCCCTGATCGCACGCTACTTCAAGCCGCTGGCGACCGATCCTGGCGCCTTCGGCTTGACTGACGATGCGGCTGTTCTGAAGGCGCTTGGTGACGACATCGTTGTCACGACCGATGCGATCGTCGAAGGCGTCCACTTCCTGTCCGACGATCCGCCGCAAACCATCGCGAAGAAAGCCCTGCGGGTGAACCTGTCCGACCTCGCCGCAAAGGGGGCGACGCCTGCCGGCTTTGTGCTGACCTTGGCGTTGCGCAAGGTTGACGAGATCTGGCTTGCCGCCTTCGCGCGCGGATTAGGCGAGGACACGAGCGCGTTCAATTGCCCGCTTCTCGGTGGCGACACGGTATCGACGCCGGGACCGCTGATGGTTTCCGTCACGGCGTTCGGTCGCGTCGCGCCGGACAAGATGGTTCATCGAAGCGGTGCGAAGCCCGGCGATCATGTCGTGGTAACCGGGACAATCGGCGATGCCGCGCTTGGCCTGGACATCCTGCGAAACGGCAGGGTGGCGACGGTGCTTGCGAACGATATCGCCTCACGCGACATGCTGGTCGGCCGCTATCGCGTGCCGGAGCCGCGCAACGCGCTGGCGTCGGCCATCGGCGCTCATGCCCATGCGGCCATGGATGTGTCAGACGGGCTGGCTGGCGATCTCGCGAAGCTCTGCGCGGCGTCCGCCGTATCGGCAGCAATAGAGCTTGCGGCCATTCCCCTGTCGAAGGCGGCGTCCGCCGCGCTCACAGCGGGAGCGGTCGCCTTGAGTGAGATCGTGTCCGGCGGTGATGACTACGAAATTCTGTGCACGGTTACCCCGGACGCCTTCAAATCGTTCGCTGAGGCCGCCGGCAGGGCGGGGGTCGCTGTCAGCCGGATCGGGAGCATTATCGCGGGCAAAGCCGCGCCGAAATTTCTGGACGCAAAGGGTACGGAACTGGCGCTAACGCGCACGTCCTTTAGCCATTTCTAGGATTTTGGTGGAAATAGCCGGGTTCGACGCAAATACCTTTCGAAATCGACGGTTTTTGCAGCCCCCGGCGTTGCGCCGGGGATGTGATTTTGGCATGGTCCCCGCCGATTTCAGGCCCCCCTTTTGGGCAGGGCGGGCCTGCTTTTTGAACGACCACCGCGGTTACAGCGGCGGCGTGGGGGATATCTCAAGAGATCTGAGGCAAGTTCAATGACAGCATTATGGTTGATCGTGCTCTGCGGCGTGCTTTCCATCGTCTACGCCATCTGGGCGACCGTGTCGGTTATGAAAGCCGATGCCGGCAATCCGCGTATGCAGGAGATCGCGGCTGCGGTACGTGAAGGCGCGCAGGCCTACCTGCGGCGCCAATACGCGACGATCGGCGTCGTCGGCATCGTGATCTTCGCGCTGCTCGCTTACTTTCTCGGCATCCTGGTTGCGGTTGGCTTTGCGATTGGCGCCGTGCTGTCGGGTGCAGCCGGCTTCATCGGCATGAATGTGTCGGTCCGCGCCAACGTCCGCACGGCGCAGGCGGCCACCACCTCGCTTGCCGGCGGCCTCGAGCTCGCCTTCAAGGCTGGCGCCATCACTGGCATGCTGGTCGCGGGTCTCGCGCTGCTCGGCGTCACGCTTTATTTCGGCTTCCTGACATTTTCGCTGCATCTGGCGCCTGACAGCCGAACCGTCATCGACGCCATGGTCGCGCTCGGCTTCGGCGCGTCGCTGATTTCGATCTTTGCCCGTCTCGGCGGCGGCATCTTCACCAAGGGCGCCGACGTCGGCGGTGATCTCGTCGGCAAGGTCGAGGCCGGCATCCCCGAGGACGATCCGCGCAACCCGGCCACCATCGCTGATAACGTCGGCGACAACGTCGGCGACTGCGCCGGTATGGCGGCCGACCTGTTCGAGACTTATGCGGTGACGGCAGTCGCCACCATGGTGCTGGCGGCGATCTTCTTTGCGAAGACGCCGATCCTCGCCAACATGATGACGCTGCCGCTCGCCATCGGCGGCATTTGCATCATCACCTCCATCATCGGCACGTTCTTCGTCAAGCTCGGCGCCAGCCAGTCGATCATGGGCGCGCTCTACAAGGGGCTGATTGCGACCGGCATCCTGTCGCTCGCGGGCGTCGCGGTCGTGATCTACACACTGATCGGCTTCGACAAGCTCGCGGGTGCTGATTACACCGGCATGGCGCTGTTCGAGTGCGGCATTGTCGGCCTCGTTGTGACGGGCCTGATCATCTGGATCACCGAATATTATACCGGCACCGATTTCCGTCCCGTGAAGTCGATTGCGGCATCTTCAGTCACCGGTCACGGCACCAACGTGATCCAGGGATTGGCAATCTCGATGGAGGCAACCGCATTGCCCGCCATCGTCATCATCGCCGGCATCCTGGTCACCCACAGCCTTGCCGGCTTGTTCGGCATCGCTATTGCGACCACTACCATGTTGTCGCTGGCCGGCATGATTGTCGCACTCGACGCCTTCGGTCCGGTGACGGACAATGCGGGCGGCATCGCGGAAATGGCGGGCCTGCCGAAGGAAGTGCGCAAGTCTACCGACGCGCTCGACGCGGTTGGCAACACCACCAAGGCCGTCACCAAGGGCTACGCGATCGGCTCGGCCGGTCTCGGCGCGCTGGTGCTGTTCGCGGCCTATAACCAGGACCTGAAGTTCTTCATCGCCGACGCCGCGCAGCACCCTTACTTCAAGGGCGTCAATCCGGACTTCTCGCTCAACAACCCCTATGTGGTCGTAGGCCTGCTGTTCGGCGGTTTGCTGCCGTATCTGTTCGGCGCGATGGGCATGACGGCCGTTGGCCGCGCGGCCGGCGCGATCGTCGAAGAAGTGCGCCGTCAGTTCCGCGAAAAGCCCGGCATCATGCAGGGCACCGACAAGCCGGACTATGGCAAGGCCGTCGACCTGCTGACCAAGGCCGCGATCAAGGAAATGATCATTCCGTCGTTGCTGCCGGTGCTGTCGCCGATCGTCGTCTACTTCCTGATCTATGCGATCGCGGGCGGCGGTGTTGCCGGCAAGTCGGCGGCGTTCTCGGCCGTGGGCGCGATGCTGCTCGGTGTGATCGTTACCGGCCTGTTCGTGGCGATCTCGATGACCTCAGGCGGGGGCGCCTGGGATAACGCCAAGAAGTACATCGAAGACGGCCACTACGGCGGTAAGGGCTCGGATGCCCACAAGTCCGCCGTGACCGGCGATACCGTCGGCGATCCCTACAAGGACACGGCGGGTCCCGCGGTGAACCCGATGATCAAGATCACCAACATCGTGGCACTGCTTCTGCTGGCGATCCTGGCGCACTGATCTTGGCGCATTAAGGCGCCGCACGTGAATGCGAAAAAACCCGCGGGCTTCCAACCCGCGGGGTTTTTGATTTAAGGAGATGAAGCTGCCGATTGGTTCGAACGCTGGCGACCGGCTAATTGCCGCCGCTAATTGCTGCTTTGGCCGATATTGAGCGCCTTGAACAGCGGAGCCACGTAGTTGATCTCCTGGCCCGAGGTCGGCGTGGTGCGGCTGATGAAGTCGAAAATCATGCCGTCCTTCAGGCCATAGTTGGCGAGGCGCCGCACCTGGCGGTTCTTGTCGAAGTAGATCGCGATCACGCGTTGATCGACGATGCGGTCGCTCATGAAAGCGATCGGGCGTTCGCTGCGCTGGGAGATATAGTAGAAGACCTCGCCATTGAGCGTGGCGACGGTGGAGGGGGTTCCCATCACGATCAGCACTTGATCCTGGCTCGCGCCGATCGGAATTTGTTCAAGCGCCCCCGGCGGCAGGATATAGCCCTTCTGGAACTGCTCGCCGCAGCCGCCAAGGACGGCGCAGACCAGCACCACCGCCGCGGTGGTCCGCAAGCCGCGCCATCGCGCCGTCAAGCCGCGCGTGGTGTCTATCAGGCTGGACTTGATCATTCAGGAACGCGTCCCATCCCCTTGCGTTGCGCAAGGCCTTGACGTACCCGGCAGGGCGCTTGTTTGCAACAAACGCGAGCCTTTAGGGCTCGCAAACGGAACCCGCAATGCTTTGGCCATTCAGTCACTTTGGCAAACCCCGGGCGTCGGTGCGCGGCACCATCGAGGCCATCTATGGCATGATCGTGACGCAGGCGCGAGAACCGTTGTTTTACCGGGACTTGGGTGTACCCGATACGGTTGATGGCCGATTCGACCTCCTGATACTGCATTTGTGGATGGTCTTGCGGCGGTTTCGATCAGCCCACGACGCGGCGAATGCCTCGCAGGGCCTTTTTGATCGGTTCTGCGAGGATATGGATGCCAATTTGAGGGAAATGGGCGTCGGTGACCTCACCGTGCCCAAGCGCATGCAGGCGTTTGGAGAGGCGTTTTACGGCCGAGCCGCAGCCTATGACGCCGCGTTTACCGCAGGCGCCGACGCTCCCGCTTATGCCTTGCGAAAAAATATCCTGAACGGCGAGGACATGGAAAATGCGCGGCGGCTTGCTACCTATGCGCAGGCCGTGATGGCCGATCTGGACCGCCTGGACGACGCCGCTTTCCTCGCCGCGGGATGGAGCTTTCCGGCCCCGGCCGCAGCAAGCGATTCAAATTTGAAGGGGACGATAGCCGGATGAAATCAGCTGATCCCTGGCGCGTCCCTGTTGTCGTGGCGCAAATCCCGGATACAGGACTACATCGTGCTTTCGAGGCTGGTGATGCAGTCCGCGCCGCGATGGCCGACGTCGCCGGCTTGCGTGAAATCATGTCGGCGAGCGCGTCATTCGACCTGGCGCTCAAGAGTGGTGGACGTGTGCATGTCACAGGCGAGGTGCGCGCGCGGATCGGGCAGACTTGCGTCGTGACGCTTGATCCGATCGAGAACGAGATCAATGAGCCGATCGACCTGATGTTTGCGCCTCCGGAGCAGATTCCGAGTTTGTCGGCTTTGACCGAAGAGGCCGCGGCAGGCGATGAAGAAATTCCCGATCCGCCGGAGCCCATCGTCAACGGCGTGATCGATCTCGGCAGGCTCGCCACCGATGCCCTGTTTCTCGCGATCGACCCCTATCCGCGCCGGCCCGACGCCGCGTTTGAACCACCGGCGGAGGTCATCGATCCCGCCGATCACCCGTTCGCGGCGCTGAAGGCATTGCAATCGAATGGCAAGCCCTCGCTCAATAAAAACCGCCCCAAGAACTCCGAGGACGACAGGGACCAGTAAAGCGGCCGCGCAGAAAGCCGCGTTAGGCCAGCTTCTCGGAATTCCCAGTTAAGTAATTGAAGTAATTGGAATTTGCTTCCAACGCCGATCCTGCTTTCAGATAACTTGAGCCGTAAAAGACGGTGGTCAAGAGGTTGTGTCGGTATGGGGAAACGCTATTGTCGCGGCCCGGCTTGGCGCGGTGTCGTGCCTCGCCGATCGCCACAACCGTGGCGGTTGCCGCAGCCGGCATTTCTAGGGCGGCGAATCTGGAGTTCCTATCGGTGTTGCGGCAAGCTCGTTATAGGAATTTCAAATTCGAGGCGCACTAGACTCAATGAGTTGCTAGAGCTCCTTCGATTCCGAAGTTCGCATCAGAGGTTGCCGCGATATCATGCGAACTTCGGAATCGGAGCTCTAGTCCGAAAAGAGGTCAGGTTTCCGGGACGTTCATGCCTCAAAAGGTTCGAATAGCGCTTGACGCCATGGGGGGCGACGTCGGCGCGTCGGTCGTTATTCCCGGCGCCGCGATTTCATTGACCCGACATCCCAACACCGAGTTTCTCCTGTTCGGAGATCGCGGAACAATCGATGTGCAACTGGCGAAATACCCGGCTTTGAAAGCGGTTTCGTCGGTCATCCACACCGACGTCGCCGTCAGCATGCACGACAAGCCAAGCCAGGCTTTGAGACGCGGGCGCAAGACCTCGTCGATGTGGCTTGCGATCGAAGCCGTGAAAAAAGGCGAGGCGGATGTCGCGGTATCCGCCGGCAACACCGGCGCGCTGATGGCCATGGCCCGGTTCTGCCTGCGCACGCTTCCCGGCGTCGACAGTCCGGCGATCGCGGCGGTGTGGCCGACGGTGCGCGGCGATTCCGTCGTGCTTGACCTCGGCGCCACAATCGGTGGCGACGCGCAGCACCTGGTGACGCTGGCGCTTCTCGGCAGCGCCATGGCAAGCGTCTTGTTCGACCTGGCAAAGCCGACCGTCGGCCTGCTCAATATAGGGGTCGAGGAGATCAAGGGCCGCGAGGAAATCCGCGAGGCTGCGGAACTCCTGCGCGAAATGAACCTGCCGCAGCTCGAATATGTCGGGTTTGTCGAAGGCGACGGCATCGGACGCGGTGCGGCGGATGTGATTGTTGCGGAAGGTTTCAGCGGCAACATCGCCCTGAAGGCCGCCGAGGGCACGGCGCGCCAGATCAGCGAGTTTCTGCGCGAGGCGCTGTCGCGCCGCTTTCTTTCCAGGATCGGCTATTTATTGGCTCGGCCTGCGTTCCGGGCGCTACGCGACAAGCTCGACCCCAGCAAGTCGAATGGTGGCGTCCTGCTCGGCCTGAACGGCGTGGTGGTCAAAAGCCATGGCGGAACCGACGCCGACGGCTTTGCCTATGCCGTCGATGTTGGCTATGAGATGGCCCGGTACGATCTCCTCAACAAGATCAATCAAATGCTTAAACGCAACGGTGGCACGTGTTAGCCCAAGCGCCTGCCACCCAGGAGGCCATCTGGTGACTGCGATACGCTCGGTCGTGCTCGGCTGCGGCTCTTATCTGCCACAGCGGATCTTGACCAATGCCGAATTGGCGACACAGATCGACACCTCCGACGAATGGATCGTGCAGCGCACCGGGATCCGCCAACGCCATATTGCGGCGGACGGCGAGTTCACCTCGCATCTGGCGATCAATGCCGCGCGGGCGGCGCTGGACCATGCCGGCGTCGATGCGCAATCGATCGATCTGATCGTGCTCGCAACCTCGACGCCCGACAACACCTTCCCGGCGACCGCGGTTGCGGTTCAAGATGGGCTTGGCATCCACCATGGCGCAGCCTTCGATTTGCAGGCCGTGTGCTCTGGGTTCGTCTTCGCGCTCGCCACGGCCGATAATTTCCTGCGCAGCGGGGCGTTCAAGCGAGCGCTCGTGATCGGCGCGGAGACATTTTCGCGTATTCTCGACTGGAATGATCGCGGCACCTGCGTGCTGTTCGGCGACGGCGCCGGCGCGATGGTGCTGGACGCCCAGCCGCAGCCGGGCCTTTCCTCCGACCGCGGTATCCTGACGACCCATCTGCGGTCGGACGGCCGGCACAAGTCGAAACTATATGTCGACGGCGGTCCGTCCTCGACCCAGACCGTGGGTCATCTCAGGATGGAAGGGCGCGAGGTTTTCAAGCACGCGGTCGGAATGATCACCGACGTGATCGTCGACGCCTTTGAGGCGACCGGCACGACCGCCGATGACATCAACTGGTTCGTTCCCCACCAGGCCAACAAACGAATCATCGATGCTTCAGCGCACAAATTGCACATTGCACCGCAGAAGGTGGTGCTGACGGTCGACCGTCACGGCAATACGTCGGCGGCATCGATTCCATTGGCGCTGGCGGTCGCGGTGGCCGATAGCCGCATCAAGCAGGGCGATCTGGTCCTGCTGGAGGCCATGGGCGGCGGGTTCACCTGGGGGTCGGTGTTGATCCGTTGGTAAGCGGCGGGTAAATTAATCCCGATGTTTTGCGTTTTTCTTTCATGGTATTAGGGCAGGACGACTGTTGACCGTCCGTATTTAAGCTCATAATTTCAGTAGCGAATATCTTGTTCGCCGAGAGTGGGGCAGGCGATGACCGGAACCGGAAAAACTGTCACGCGGGTTGATCTATGCGAGGCCGTCTACCAGAAGGTAGGGCTGTCGCGCACGGAATCATCCGCATTTGTCGAGCTGGTATTGAAAGAGATTACCGATTGCCTCGAGAAGGGCGAGACGGTGAAGCTTTCGTCTTTTGGCTCGTTCATGGTGCGCAAGAAAGGCCAGCGGATCGGCCGTAATCCCAAGACCGGGACCGAGGTGCCGATCTCGCCGCGCCGTGTCATGGTGTTCAAGCCGTCCGCGATTCTAAAGCAGCGCATCAACGGTCACGGCGGCGGAAACAACGGCGCCAAACCTGCGTAGAGCCGCGGTTCTGCCGGCGCGAGGACGAGGATAGAGGAGCGAGCATTTGGACAAGGCGCCGGATGCCTTCCGAACCATCAGCGAGGTCGCCGCCGATCTCGACATTCCGCAACACGTCTTGCGGTTCTGGGAAACACGGTTTTCCCAGATAAAGCCGATGAAGCGAAGCGGCGGGCGCAGATACTATCGGCCCGACGATGTCGATTTGCTGCGGGGAATCCGCCGACTGCTGTACGGCGAAGGCTATACCATCCGCGGAGTGCAGCGCATCCTGAAGGAGCATGGTATCGCATCGGTACAGCGGCTCGCCGATGCATCCGCAGTCGCCTCCTTCGGTGCCATCGAGGAGGCCGTGGGCCAAAGCATCCTGGAGCAGGATGACGACGGGATCGCGCCGATTGACCTCGATGACGATGACTATGACAGCGCCGGGGAAAGCGGAGTTCCCCGGTTTGCGGAGCGTGGCCGCCGCGCAGATATCGAAAGTTTCGATGAGGACGAGATTCCAGGTGTCGCCGATCTCGCGCCCGTGGTCGATCTGGCGCGGCTGAAGGGCGTGCTGGAGAACCTGATCGCCTGCCGCCGGCTGCTCGACGCCGCGCTCAAGGAAGGCTGACGGCAATTGAGGCCAAATCCGAGGCGATCGGCCTAAGGTGCTGATCCCTCGGCAAATGGCCCGCGAGGCAGGTCGTCCGCCTTGCGCGCCAGCCTGATCGAAGCTAAGGGAACGGCATCGGAGCGTGGCGCAGCCCGGTTAGCGCACTAGTCTGGGAGACTAGGGGTCGGAGGTTCAAATCCTCTCGCTCCGACCAATTTATTCCTCTGAATCAATAGTGGCGCGAGAACTCCTCCTGCCGGAGATATCGGCACGCAAGGGGCCGACCCGTCACCACGATTACGCTGGACGGTTGTCGTGGGCCCCGAAGGCGTTGTGCAACCCTTTGCTGACGAGGACTGGAAGTAGCTACTTGGCGTAACCTTGCGAGCGAAGCCACGCGATCTTGCGTTCTCCGTTCATCCACTCGTCAATCTCGGCCTTGCTCGTGAAACCAGTAATCTCTCTTGGTTCCAGGCCAGGGTATTCAGCGATGACTTTCCAGTCATCTTCTGCGTTGCGCTTCGGGCGAAAGGTCACTTTTGTTTTTGCCATGCAGCCTTATGCACGATCATGACGCAAAAAGAAAAGCCCCGTGGGGGACGGGGCCGTTCAATGGGGTGAACATTCTTGGGGGACTGTCCGGCTGAATAACTTCGCCGCTGAGTCGTTCCGTGGGCCCCGCTGGGTTGCGGAAAACTCCGTGCCAAGGCCCTTTGGACTCCTTCGAGTTCCATTCAAATGACGCAGATTCCTCCGGGCGGGAATCCCCGAACCGCCCGACGTCCGTGGCTGGCGTTCGCTTTGCCGTGCGATCAGGATCCAGCCGACATCCACAAAAGCTCAAACGCCGCCCGGAGCCACGTAGCAATAAACGTAATCACCTCTGCTTAAAAAGATGATGCCGTGACCGGTTGGGTTGGACTGGTCGTATTTCAATTTGTGGTTCGGGACAATGATCTTTGTACCGACGTCGACGTGCTTGCGACGCAACGGGGCATCGGGTCGGGAGTCCGTGATGATCGCGACATATTTGTCGCCATCGACTTCGAACGAATCTGCCCAATAAGCATCCGCTTCGCCACAACATGAGACAGCAGGATTATCCGGCTGCATCAGTGCCTGGTACCACTGCCGGACTTCCGGGTCTGTTGCTTCCCACTGCCCGAGATCACGGGCGCTCGCTACGCCAATCAGGAAACCGAACGCTGTACAAAGGACGAGGCGTCTCATGCCGCACTCCTGAGTTTTTTCAGCCAGTTCGTTTAAAGCAATGTTCGTGCCGCGAATCAGTCGAGGGTGATAGTCTATGTTAAGATTTTGAGACGCGCGGGCGACCGTTTATTTGCAGTTGTTGGTGTTGCTTTGTGACTCTACTGCCTGCACCGATTTCAGGCGAGTCCATGATGCCGCGAGCGTGTTCGTCGCGATCAGATGCGGCGGTGATGGCGTTCTCGCGATTTGATATCGTCGTTGCAAAGTAGCAACACGATTCTCTCGCGCCTACGGTGGGTTTTCGAAGATGACCGTTTTAAAGCCGGGCGACCTTGTCATCTTGAAATCCGGTGGCCCGGTCATGACGGTTGATACGGTCAACACCGATATCTTCGATGATGACAAGGTCACCGGCATATTGTGCGCGTGGTTTGTTGGCAACAAACTGGAGCGAGCGCGCTTCGATCCGGACGCGATTGCCTCGGCGCCATCGCCAGAAGCGCCTGTCGAGAAGGCGGAAACGCCGCCCGCCGAGGCGATAGGAGAATATAAGACGGTTCTCGAGGACATGGTCGCGGCGATGAACGACGCTGAGTCGTATGATGCATCTCGGGTGTCGGTTGAACGGTCGAAGCCGGCGTCCGCCAGGAAATACGCGACTGACGTGGCAGCAACCGCGTCGAGAAGCGCGAACTGACCGAGCTTTACCCGCGCCTGCTTTAAGGGAACTCCGGCGTTGCCTGCATCAGATAAAGCGCTATCAGGGCGATGGTGACGAGCGTCGATAAGACCGCGATCGAAAGCGTCCAGTTGGCATGCCGCCTCGAATGACGCCTGAGGGCCAGGAACGTTCCGGCGGCTTTAAACCCGATCTTTCGCATGCGGCAGCATTCCGTCCCGCGCCGACAGAGATCGCACCAGCCGCGAGCCTAGCACGTTTCGGCGAATCCGGTGCAGTTCTTGCGGGCTCAATCCGACGTCAAGCCGCGCGAACGCTGTCGAGGAATTTTTCGACTTCATCCCGGAGGTGAACGCTCACTTCCGAAAGCGCCTTGGCCGATTGCAGCATCTGGCTCGATGTGGTCTCGGTCTCGCTCGCCCCCTGGGCGACGCGCTCGATGTTTTCGGCGACGTCAACCGTGCCGCCGGCAGCCGCCTCGACGCCGTGGGCGATGCTTTGGGTTGCCTCACCCTGATGCTCGACAGCCGAGGAAATCGCGCCGGTGATTTCGCTGATGCGCTCGATCGTCAGTCCGATTGCCTTGATCGCCTCGACCGACTCTCCCGTGGCCCGCTGCATGTTGACGATGTGCGAGGAGATCTCGTCGGTGGCCTTGGCGGTCTGACCCGCCAGTGTCTTGACCTCCTGGGCGACCACAGCAAAACCCCGGCCCGCATCACCGGCGCGCGCGGCTTCGATCGTCGCGTTGAGGGCGAGCAGGTTGGTCTGTTCCGCAATCGAGGTGATCAGCTTGACCACATCCCCAATCCGGTCACCCGCGGCGGAAAGTTCGGCCATCCGTTCGTCGGTGGCCGTTGCCTGCTTGACCGCTTCAGCTGCAACATGGTTGGAATCCTGGACGCGCCGGCTGATTTCGACGATCGATTGCGACAGTTCGTTTGACGCGGTTGCGGCGCTTCGAACATGTTCGGAGGCCTGCCTGGAAGCGCCGGCCGATTGGCCCGACATCTCGGCAGTGGCGTGCGCCGTCAGTGAAAGCTGCTGGGCATCGTTCTCAAAGCGGTCGGACGAACTCATCACCTGCTCGATGATCCCCCCGATCTTGGTGCGGAAATTCTCGACGAATTGATTGAGTTCCGCCTTGCGCCGTTCGGTGGCCGATTTTTCTGCGTTGGAGCGCTCGGCCTCGAGCTGGCGGCGCTCGATCCGGTTGGTCTTGAAGATGTCGATGGTTCGCGCGATCACGCCGATCTCGTCGTGGCGGTCGGCGTACTTCACCTCGACATCGGTCCTGCCTTCGGCCAGCACGGTCAGGGTTTCGGCGACGGCTTTGAGCGGCTTGGTGATGCGGCGGACCAGGAGTGCGGTCGCGACGAGGGCGAGCAGGGCGGCGATGCCGGCCGCAATAGCCATGGCATCAATTGCCTGCCACAGCATCCCATCGAGTTCGGCCATCGCGATGCCGACATAAATGATACCGACGACCTTGCCGGCAGGATTAAAGACCGGGTGGTAAGCCGTGTAGAAGCGGCGACCGAACAGGATTGCCGGGCCTTTATAGGCCTCACCACGACGAAGGATGGCTTGTCCGGGATGGTCTGCTGCGAGCTGGGTTCCGACCGCCCGCTCGCCGTTTTCTTTTTTCACATTCGTCGTTCGTCGGACGAACTGGCTCGCCGCGTCGTCATAAACGAATAGCGTGGCATTGCCGCCGACGTAGGATGTCGCTCGATCGACAATCCGATGGTCATTGAACTCCGGCATCCGCGGCACTTCGACGCGTTCGACGACCCCGTCGCGAACGCTGATCTTGGCATCCGGATAGGCCTCACCAAACGCCAGCGCGAGGGTGCGGAGGCTGAGATCGATATCGTGTACGGCGCGGCTGTTAAAGTCGCGCGTGAGCGACCAATAGCCCGCGCTAACCAGCAGCGCCGCGTTGATCGCAATCAATAATGCTGCGCTCAGGGCCGCTTTCGGGCCGAGATTCAAGCGCGAGAGTCTGAAGGGGATTCCAAAACCGACCGTCATATAAATCCTCCTTAAAATTCGACTAACGCTATCGAGATATATTTAAAATTTGATACTACTCGCGGCAGGCATCCTACTATAATACCTCTGAGGCGAGTGCCGATGACGAAGGCCAAGCCAGAAATGGCTTTGCGAGGGCGTTCGGTGCTGCGATTGGCGCGGCGTGCGACCCAAAATTTGCCAGAGAATTTGCCCAAGCGCTTGTTGGCGGCGCTTCAGGCGCAATGATATGAAGGAATCAAAAGGGAGCCTTTACGAATGAGAGTTCTTCGAGCCGCGGCCTTATTGACCTTATTGCTCACCGGCCCTGTTCTCGCGCAACAGGCCAAGCCGCCGCCGCCGTCCGATCCGCCAAAGTCGCCGTCTCAGATTGAGGCCGAAAAATCCCAGGATCGGGCCTACAAGAACTCGCTCAGCAACATTCCGGACAAGCCTCCGGCCGATCCGTGGGGCGGAGCCCGCGCAACTGAGGGCTCGAGCAGCACGGCTACGCCCGCGCCGACCAAACGTACCAAGGCGAGCACCGGCAGCAGCACCAACTAACTGGTTTGGATGTTCGGGCGACCGAGGCAAAATCTTCGGTCGCCCGTTTGATTCGTTGAGCCCGTTAAAGCGTCTTCAGATATTCGATCAGGTCGTAACGTTCGTCGTCGGTCAGCAGGCGACCGATGACGCCGGGTTTGTCGGGCCCCGGTGTTCCCTCCAGCGAATGACCTAGATTGCTATTGCCCGGGATCGGCATTCCCTGGGAATCGACGGCAGAAAATAGCGTTTCGCCGTGGCGGCACGACTGTTTTTCTCCCGCGTCGACGTGAAAGCCGACCTGCTGCGGATCAAAGTCGCGCGTGCCCATGCAGAATTGCTTCGGCCGTTCCGCCGCCGGCGTCAGCATCCAGTAAAGCGACGGCACCGAGCCGTTGTGAAGATACGGCGCCGTGGTCCAAACGCCGTTCAACGGGCGCGCGCGGTAGTGGGTCTGCTTTGCGTCGCCGGGATTGGGGCAATTCTTTCGAGAACGCCAAAGCGCCTGTTTTTGATCATCGGTAAGCTTGTGGTCCTCCATCCATTTGTCGCTGGTCTTTTCGACCATGATCATCAGCGCGATCGCAAATGACATGTCGGTGGTGGTGGAGGCTGGTACGCCGCTGCATCCCCAACGCTTCGCAAGGTCGCGATCCGGTTCGAGATCCAGAAAACCCGGCACTTCGACCGTGCGCAACATCAGGACATGGGATTGGCCGGGATCGGTGCCCATTCCTCCTACGCCCATCTGGACCTCGTCCAGCACGGGGCCATCGCCGTCCTTTTGCAGATGAGGTGAGGTCCAAAAACTCTTGTCCGGAAATTGCGTATCGAACGCGTGGTCGTTGACCGGCCCGAGATGGCATTCCGCACAGATCTCGGCGTAGATCGCACGGCCCTTGGTGACGCGGGCGGGATCGATCTTCCACGCAGGATCGTCCTGGAAAATTTCCACTGGCCATTTCGGCGACGCCAGTCCGCCGAATTCCGGTGGATTCCGTTTAGACGGATCGGGGCCGCGAAGCATCGTCTCGATGCTGGATAGATTTTCGATGTCGACCGAGGAGCGAAACAGCGCGCCGGGCGCAGGGTCGGGCGAGAGGTTGATCAGCGCAGCGACGCCGAGCGCCTCACCGGCATTGCGAATGAGCGGTTGCGAGATCGAGGCGTCGTATTGCGCCCACCAGAACCACGGCACGGTCCAGATCGGCGGGAAGCTGACCGGCGCATCGCGCACGTGCATGTTCTTGTCAGATACGGTGACCCCGCTCAGGACCATATCCGTATAGAAAACCTGGTTGCCGATCCGGTTCAGCGCATCGAGCCGGCCGTAGCCTTCTTCGGTGTCCTGCTGGTGCACGCGGCTGTAAAGGTTCTCCAGTGTGGTCGCTTGTGCTTTCACAACGGTGAAGGCGTCAGACAGTCCCTTTTTCAGCGCAGCGCGGTCGGCCTCCGAGGCGTTGGGGCCGAGCACGCGCGTGGCAAAACGACCAAACCGGAGCGGCAGTAACGGCGATAGAGTATAAGCGATGGAAAGGCCGGTGGCCTTTTCAAGATTCAGCAAGTTTACCATCGCGGGACCGCCGTCATAGCGGACGCTGGTGCCCTTGTAGTGAAGGCTGCCGGTGTGACAGGCCGCACAGGTCAGGCCGATCATGTCGGGCAAGGCAGCACCGGTTGCGGGATCGGCCGCGCCGCTCAAGCGCGCAAAGCCGACCGGAAGGCCATCGAAATTCTCGACCGGCCACTTGTCTGAAAGCGGCTGCGTCGATGCCGGTGCACCGGCGGATTCTGTATAGCCATAGCTGAGCAGCGTCGCCTTGTCGGTGTGGATGGTTTTTGGACTGGGAATGAAGCCGAAGCGCTCGAGATAGTCAGTGTCGCTCAGCAGACCCGGCTTCGAAAAGATTTGAATTCGTGGCTGCTCCAGCGCCACGAACCAGGCGTAAGGAACAGGAAAGGTCTTGGTCCCCTGGCTCACATGATGAAACCAGTGCCGGTCTTCGGTCGACCAGTTCTGATCGAGCCAGCGCGCCGCCTTGACCGGCGGGAGATCGGGCAGGGGAGGAGGCAGCAACTGCGCCAGGAATGCCGGCACTTGCCCAGGCGTTGCCGTCAAGATTGCCCGAAGCTGATCGGGAAACTGAGTGATCGCGAGGCCGACGATCACGGCCAGCGCGACAACGAAGCCTATGGCGGCCTTGGCGATGGTGGCAAGCCGGCTTGGCACCGGGGCAGGCTGCGCCAGCCGAGCGACGATTCGCCCGGGAAACTTCCGTTCCACAAACAGCGTCCTGACTTCGGCGACGCTGAGGTAGCGATCATCGCCTTCGCCCTTGCCCAGGATGTTGAGCAGGACCGGCCACTCGCCGTTCATCAGCAAGCGGTCGATTGCGCGCCGGGGTACTTTGGCGCGCGCAAAATTGGCGTTGATGTAGGTCGTGATTTGCTGCGAGTTCAGCCCGCGTTCGGTGCCGCCGCTATCGTCCGCGTAATCCGAGCCGAATTCGCCAAAGCGCGCGATTTCGGATTCGTCCACCTGGCCGTCGACGTTGAGGATTCGCGAGCCGGCACCGTGCTTGTCCAGCGGCCCGTTGCGCAATTCGTCGAGTATGGCGCCCGACCACCAGCTCTTGACCAGCCGCAACGGGTTCAGCTCGTTGGCGATCAGTGCGACCAGATACATTTCCATTCGGGCCAGCCGTTCCTTCAGGCCTTTTTCGCCGGTC
>DATHPL010000375.1:0-8692 GCA_035483915.1 Bradyrhizobium sp. | reverse complement strand
CTCAGGCCACGCTCTTCTTCCAGCTCGCATCGCGTTGGCTGGTCCAGGCCGAAGTAATCCCTTCTTCGGTCGAGCGCGTTACCGGCAGGTGCGGCAGTACGAGTTCGGCGAAGCGATAGGCTTCCTCGAGAAGTGGCATACCGGAGACGATAAACACGTCCGTCCCAGCGCTACGATAATCATCGAGGCGGGAAAGCACTTGCTTGGTGCTACCGACCAGCGCGGTACCGGGCCCGTGACGCACAAGTCCGATGCCCGACCACAAGTTTGGCGCGATCTCCAGCTCCCTCAAATCAGCCGGTTTGCGGCCACCATGAAGCGCGGACATCCGCTGCTGCCCGACCGAGTCGATGCCGGCGACATAGGCCTGGGCGCCCGCGATCGCACGCTCGTCCATATGATCGTAGAGGTCCTGCGCCGCGGCCCACGCCGCCTCCTCCGTCTCGCGCACAATCACGTATAGTCGCACCCCGAACCGGATCTTATCGGCGCGGCCATATTTCGCGGCAAGCGACTTTACATGGCGAATCTTGGTCTCGGTCTGCTCCGGCGTTTCACCCCACGAAAGATAAGTGTCGATATGCTTGGCCGCGACTTCGTGAGCCGCATCCGAAGAACCGCCGAACCACAAGGGAATGCCCGATTTTTGATACGGCGCGAGCGGCAGGCCCGCGTCAACCACATGAATGAATTTGCCCTTGAACGTCACAGATTCACCGCGCAACAGCCCGGAGAGCACCGTGAGAAATTCGTCGGTATAAGCGTATCGTTCGTCATGCTTCAAATGAACGCCGCTTTGCGCCATCAGCTTGGCGTCGCCATTGACGATATTCACGCGCAAACGGCCTTTCGAAAAATGATCGAAAGTCGTCATCATCTTCGCCAGCAGCGTCGGGGACAACATCGGCGGATGCGCGGCAATGAGGTGCTGGAAATTCTCGGTGTAGGGAATGAGCGAGGAGCCCTGCACCCAGGCGTCGTGCGATCCCGTTGCCAGCAACGCACCGGTGAAGCCGAGGTGATCGACCGCGCGCGCCAATTGCTGGAAATAAGCGTAACTCAGTTCGCGTGCGCCGTCCGGCCGCCATGGATATCGACCATCGGGGCCTGTCAGATACCAAAGAACTTCCATCGCGACCTCTTATCGTTAGGCAGCCTTCGCCAGAAATGTCGGATTGACCGTCGGAGTGGCATCGATCTGCGCCGGGATCAGACCAAACTTCGCGAAAATATCCGCATGCGCCTGTTGCTCGGCGGCAAATTCGGAATGGGGCGCTTCCACGCCCCATGGACGGGACGTAATCGCGGGAAGCCATTCTTCCGGCGAATTGCCGTTGAGGCCGCCAAGGAGCGAGGCTGCTTCTTGCGGATTCTCGAGCGTCAAGCGATCTGATTCAATCAGCGCATCGAGCAACAGCCTGACACGTTCAGGATGATCCCGTAAGGTTTCACGGCGCGCCCAATAGACCGAGCGGTTGGAGAAGGCCTGTCCCGGTGAAACGAGAACGCGCACCGGCACGCGCGCCGCAATTTTGGAATATAACGGATCGGTCGCGACGATGGCGTCGAGCCTGCCTTGAATGAAACCATCGCGCGCGGTGGCCGGAATGATCTCGGCGGCGTTCACCTCGCGCCACGACATGCCGACGGCATCGAGCTCCGCCGCAAGAAATTGGGTGTGCCATGATATCGGCATCAGTCCGATACCCCGGCGCCGTAGATCTTGCAGCGAATGAATGTCCGAGTCCGCGCGCACCAAGAGGCCGCCATTTTCGTGGCGGGAGCCGGAAATTCCGAACACGGCGGACGGCAGTCCCTGGGCCTCAGCCAGAATTGGCGGCGTCGCGCCGGTGCCTGCCAAATGCAAGACGCCAGCCTTCAACAAGGGAATCGTCTGTGAACCAGCTTCGTAAACGAAGAATTCGAGGCCCGCCTCGCGCAAGGCTTCGACCTTATCGCGCCGGCGCGACAACAGCGACAGCGACAAATTTTGCGGATGAGCTCCGACAACAAGCACCATCGATGATCAATCCATGTGGCGGGAGCACTTAATCAGCACGCGCGAGTTGCGCTCGCAAGCAAATGGAATTTCCTATTTATGCGGCACGGGAACACACATTCACCGTCCCGCGGCGGTCGCGATGTAATTCCTTCTCCGGCCGAATTCTCCGTGAACGGGGCGTGAGAGCAAGAACAAAAAAGAGGCTGCCCGCTCAACGGACAGCCTCTCGGATTTCAATACAGGGTTAGCCGTAAGCCCTACCACTCCGTCCAGGAATCGCCCTTCCAGTAACCGCGGCCTTCGTGCTCGCGGAAGGTTACGCGCGGACCGGGGCGCCAATCATCTTCATGAATCACGACCTTGGCGCCAGGCGGATATTCGAGCCGCTCGTGGGTGTGCCAGCACACATTGCCCTGACAGACGATCGCAGCCGATGCGCCGATGCTGGACAGCGCCAACAATCCCGCGCCCAACGCCGTGCCAAGCAAACTCTTCCCGATAAGTGTCATCCCATCTTCTCCTTTGAAGGGCAAACCCCCGTGCCCTCCCGCCAACTCAAACCGGCGGAGATGGTTCCGATGGAACATGCTTGAGGCTACCGCGCAGAATTCACGCTTCAGCAGCCCTTGCAAATATTGTTGATCTTCGAGTCGATCCTGGAGTTTTCATCCCGGATCTCGGCATCGATCCGCCGGCTGTCTTGGGGTTCCATGTTGGCACCAACGGTCGCGCCGCCGGGTGACCCCGACGAGTTTGCTGTTCCCAGGCTATTGGTGCCGGGAGGCGAGATGTGTGCCTGATCGGAAGCGATACCGGTCGTGCTTCCCGCGCCCATTGAAGAATCGTGAGCGCCGCCTCCCGAATTTCCTCCGCTGATCTGGGCGAGCGCGCATGCCGGATAAAACAGCGCAGCGACCATCAATATTTTGAGTTTGCCGGTTTTTTGTTTTTGCATGACGGCTCCCTTCGAGCATCAAGGCGACATCGCCCGTGCAATCCGCCTTATCGTCATCAACGAGAACATGAGAATGCCGGTTCCGTGCCGAAACCGTCACGTGTACGAGATTGATTGATCCCGAAGCGGCCGCTGCGGTCTGGACTCATGTCCCGGCAGATAGCCGTGGGATTTGGTAGCGGGAGAGGGACTCGAACCCCCGACCCCAGGATTATGATTCCCGTGCTCTAACCAGCTGAGCTACCCCGCCACGGCGCAGGCAAACGCGGACTTTATATACATGCCACGGTCGCGAACGCGCGGCATATAAGAAGCAGGTCTTGGTGCTGTCAAGCAAAGCTCGCTTTCCGGCGGAAACGCTTGAAATGATCAGCTATTTCGGCCGGATGTCCGAATTGCTGCCGGGGCTGCCGGGCGGCGGGATCACCGGCGTGTTGCCGCCATCCGGCGTCGGCGCATGAATCTCCGGATCGACGCCCGCGGGCGGGCACAGCACGCCGTCGGACTTGGCGAGCCTGTCGGCCAAGGGCTCGTTGGCCTGCCCGGTCGTGGTGCCGTCCGGGGGCACCGTCACGGTGCCGCGCGATGGTGCCGCTGCCGTCGGCGCGCAATTAGCCGCCAATTCGGTTGGCGGAGCTGACGCAATCGGTTGCGATGGAGTTGTTGCCGAAGGCGGCGCCTGGGCTGCCGCACCCTCTACCCAGACCATCAGCCCGAAAACCAGAAGAAGCACATGTTTCGTCATCCGGGGAAAACGGACAACACGGGCCCTGGTTCCGGGCCTTCACGTTAACGATTTTGCGCTTTTCGATAACGGATCAGCGAGAAATGCCCCATCGGCGGCATCGGACGGCGCTCGGCGAGAACAACGCCACCGTGCCTGGCCGCCCAGTTCACCAGCCGCGCCCATGGAAATTCGGGCCGCCAGCCGAGCCGCCGGGCAAGCGGCGCGAAAGCAAGTTCGAAGGCGCGACGCGGACCGCTTTCGGCACCGATGTGATTGACCAGGATCAGTTCGCCGCCGGGCTTCAACACCCGAATAAAATCATCGAGCGTCGCTTCCGGATCCGGAACCGCGGTGATGACATATTGCGCGACCACCGCATCGAAAAACGCATCCGCGAAAGCGAGATTCTTGGCGTCCATGACCGCGAGCGTCTCGACGTTCTTCAGTCCCAGTGACCGCACCCGTTGTTGCGCCTTGCGCAGCATCGGCTCGGAAATATCCACACCACACACCTTTGTCGTCGCAGCATAGTCTGACAGCGACAATCCAGTGCCGACACCGACATCGAGAATCCGGCCGCCGATCCGGTCGGCTTCCGCAATGGTCGACTGGCGGCCGTGGTCGAAGACTTTGCCGAACACGAGGTCGTAGACCGGCGCCCAGCGCCCATAAGCTTTCGCGACCCCCGCGCGGTCGATATCAGACGCCATGCCCCGCCCTAGATTTTATCCGCGCACCGCTTCAACCAGTGGCGGTGCGGAAATTCCCTTTGGCGCCCTACCCGTCAGCCCCTTTGCACTGGCGCTTTGAATAAAGCCGCCGCCGAGCACCCGCGCGCGGCCCGACGGCGCATCGTAGAACACGCAGGCTTGGCCGGGCGAAACGCCCTCTTCGCCGGCAACGAGGTCGACCGCATACCCATCGGCCGTTGCACGCAACCATGCTGGCTGCGGCGCGCGCGTCGAACGAACACGCACGAAAATCTCAAGGCCCTCGCCTACCGCGCGATCGAGCAGGCCGTCGCCGATCCAGTTCACCTCGCGCAGTTTGACGTGATCCATCCGCAGCGCCTCGCGCGGTCCAACGACGACGCGGCGGCTTGCCGCATCCAGCCGCACCACATAGAGCGGCGCATCGGCAGCAATGCCCAATCCACGGCGCTGGCCAACCGTGAAGTGAATGATCCCCTGATGGGTGCCGATGACGCGACCGTCGAGGTCGACGATGTCGCCAGGCTCGATGGCGTTCGGGCGCAGCCGGCCGATCACGTCGGTGTACCGGCCGGTCGGCACGAAGCAGATGTCCTGGCTGTCGTGCTTGTCGGCGACTTCAAGTCCGAAGCGGCGTGCCAGTTCGCGCGTCTCGGGCTTGGTCATGTCACCGAGCGGAAAGCGCAAGTACTGAAGCTGCTCGCGCGTGGTCGCAAACAGAAAGTAGCTCTGGTCGCGGTCGCTATCTGCCGCGCAGACCAGCGAGCGCGAGCCATCGGCGAGAGCGCGCGAGGCGACGTAATGTCCCGTTGCCAATACGGAGGCGCCGAGTTCGCGTGCGGTCGCCAGCAAATCGCGAAACTTGATCGAGCGATTGCATTCAATGCAGGGAACGGGCGTTTCGCCCGAGGCGTAACTCTCGGCGAAGTTGTCGATCACCGACTGGCGAAAGCGGCTCTCGTAATCCAGCACATAATGCGGGATGCCGATCCGCTCGGCGACATTGCGGGCGTCGTGAATATCCTGGCCGGCGCAGCAGGCGCCCTTGCGGTGGGTTGCCGCGCCATGGTCGTAAAGCTGCAAGGTAATGCCGACGACATCGTAACCCTGCGACTTCAGCAGCGCCGCCGTCACCGACGAGTCGACACCGCCCGACATGGCGACGACCACGCGGGTGTCCTGGGGACGGCCGTCAAGATCCAGACTGTTGCGCATGGTTCGCATCACCAATGTCACCGCGAGGCGCTTCGCGGCCACAAGGTCATCTTGCGGTTGTTAGAGGCGTCGGGGCGTTTTGCTCAGGCCTCCCCTCTTTAGGGGGGCCGGAAAGCTGCTCTTTAATATAGGCGGCCTGCGCACGAAGCAATCATGGCCGCCCGCGGATTTGGGACGGCAAAACTTGCCGCCGGGCAGAAAGGATGGGGCCGAGGGCGGCTTCCAGAAAAGGGGGTATCGATCTAAGTAATTGAAATAACATAGTATTTATTAAGACTTTGGCTGGCCCGGTCCTTGCTCACTGTTTGGTGAGTTCCTTCGTCGGAGGCCGCCCAGTGGTCAGTGCTACTCCAGATGCCGCAGCTGCAGCTAATGCCGCGTTCCAAGCCGCACCCTCGTGGCTGACGCGCGCCAATACGCCGCCGGCCAACGACCTTTTTGGCAATCTGGTCAACCAGAACACGCCGAGCGATTCCGCCGCCGCGCAGCCGCCTGCCCCGCCGCCGCAGAACAATAATAATGCGAATAATAATAACGACGCCGGGCCGCCTTCACCCGACAACAATTCGCCGGCCAATAACAACGCGGCGGCCAATAACAACAACGCAGCGCCAGCCAACAACAGCAACAACACGCCCAATCCGCCGCCGTCGAACGATGATTCCAGCAACGCGGCCAATGCCAATTCGCCGACCTACCCCAACAACGCCGATTCCGGCACCAACCCGAACACCAGCGGCACGACCGGCAACGGCACCAGCCAATCATCGTCCACGACCGCATCGAGCTCGACGAAAACCACCGATTCAAAATCCAAGGATTCGAGCACCGACGCGGATTCGACCACGGTAGATGCAACCATCCTCGCTCAACAGGTCGGCACTGCCACGCCGACGCCGGTCGCCGTCGCGGTTCCTACATCAGGGCCCGCGACCAATGTGCCGACGTCAGCACCGACCTCCGGCGGCCCGACAGCGCCGCTGGCAATTGCTGCGGCCGCGATTGCTGCGAGTTCGCAACCGCTCGCGCCGCCTCCCGGACCAGCCGCCGCGGGAAAAGCCGACAAGGGCACGACCGCGACGACGACGGCCGGCACCACGACAGCAAAGACCACCGCCGCTTCGGCTTCCGAACCCGTTACAAGTTCGGGCGCACAGGCCACCGCAGCCGATTTCACACCCGTGGATGCGACAACCCTGACCAAGGCGGTCGCACCCGTCACGCCGAAGACCGGCGAAGGAAAGACTCAAGGTCCGGCCACCGATGGCTCGGCGGCCACCTCAGCGTCGACGGACGCGACGGCAGACGCTACCCAGAGCACCACGACACCGCAGACTCCGGCCACCGGAAAGCAGGACACCGCAAGTGCCGCCGTCCAGGCAACGCCTGCGGAGACCGCAACTCAAGCGCCCGCGGCGGCCGCCCGTGACCGCACGGTCGCAAATGCCACGCACGCAGCCGCAGCCGACGTGACCGACACCAACACCCAGGCGATCGGCGTGCTTCAGCCGCAGTCAAACTCCACTTCGGCGCTAACCTCGACGAGCAACCTGACCGCGACGTCGGCAGCCAGCGGGACGGTGCCTTTAAGCGGGGTAGCGGTCGAGATCGCCGCCAATATAAAGAATGGCAAGAGCAGCTTTGAAATCCGGCTCGATCCCGCCGATCTCGGCCGGATCGACGTCCGGGTCCAGATCGATCAGAACGGCCAGGTCACATCGCATCTGACGGTTGAAAAGCCGGAGACGCTGTCGATGCTGCGCCAGGATGCGCCGCAATTGCAGCAGGCGCTGAGCGATGCCGGGCTAAAGACCGACAGCGGAGGCCTGCAATTCAGCCTGCGCGACCAGTCTTCCGGCCAGAATAGCGGTAACGACAGCAACCCCAACGCCCAACGGCTGATCGTCAGCGACGAGGACGCCGTCCCCGCCGCGGTCGCAGGCCGCAGCTATGGCCGTGCGCTCGGATCGAGCAGCGGCGTGGACATCAGAGTTTGAGGAGAACGACATGACCGTTGTTTCAGGAACGACACCACAGACGAACTCATCATCTTCCTCCTCCGCCAGTTCGGCCGCGTCCGCCAACGCGCTGGCGAACACGCAGATCGCCGGCAACTTTCAGAGCTTCCTGGAGCTGCTGACGACCCAGTTGCAGAACCAGAACCCGCTCAGCCCGCTGGACACCAACCAGTTCACCCAGCAGCTGGTCGAATTTGCCGGCGTCCAGCAGCAGATCAACACCAACGATTCGCTGGCGACGCTGGTGTCGCTGCAGCAGACCGCGCAATCGAGTCAGGCTTTGGAATTCGTCGGCAAGACCGCCGTCGTCAAGGGCAACACTGCGGCGCTGACCAACAGCCAGGCCGAGTGGGAGTTCAATATCCCCAGCGCCTCCACCATCAACATATCGATCGCCAACAGCACGGGCGCGACTGTCTACTCCAACAGCTTCGCCGTTGCTGCCGGCAACAACCAGGCGTTCGGGTGGAACGGCCTCGGCACCGATGGCACGCAGGAGCCCGACGGCAATTACACGCTCACGGCGACCGCCAAGGATTCCGCCGGCAACACGGTTGCGGTCACCACCTCGGTGGCGGGCATCGTCAGTTCGGTCGATCTCACCCAGTCGCCGCCGCTACTGTCGATCGGCGGCCAGACCTTCACCGTCAATCAGGTCGAAAGCATCATCGACTAGTGCCGAGGTGTCGCACGAACTTCGGAAAGTGTGACATTCGCTTTCCGAAGTCGCGGCCAGCTCGGCAGCGAACGTCAAATCAACTCGACTGGCGAAAAAACGGGCCGCTCTCGCCCGCGGCGGCTTAAGATTCGGTTAAAAAATGGCTCCGGACTGCTGCTCCGGAGCCTATCCGCGTGGTCATTTCAAGGAGATTCGTATTGGAGCCTTGGGCTTAGGCAAATTTTAAGCCGCCGGGCGTAGCGTGATGGCGTGAGTTCAGTGGTTGAGAGTTTGTGAGTACGCCATGACAGAGCCCCACCGCCCGAGGGTAAAATACGTCATCGGGCCCGACGGCAGTCCCCTGACCATTGCGGATCTGCCAGCACCCGGAACCAAGCGATGGGTTA
>DATHPL010000374.1:0-4620 GCA_035483915.1 Bradyrhizobium sp. | reverse complement strand
GAAAACGCCAGGCTCAGCGCGACGCCGAAGCCGAGCAAAAATCCCGATAGACGCTTCATTTTTGATTCTCCTCAAATCGCAGCGTTATCGCCGCTCAACAACACGAATTCCCTGGGAGCCGGCCAGCATCGCGATGCTGGCAAGACCGATGAATAGCCCATGCTCGACGACGCCCGGAATGGCGCCAAGCGATTGCGCGAGGCGCGGCGCATCCGGGATATGCCCGAGATGAGCATCCACGATCCAGTGGCCGCTATCGGTGACAAAAACGTGACCGTCGCGGCCGTTTCTGACGACTAATTGGCCGGAAACGCCGCAATCGGCAAACGCTTTTTCGATTTGCCGCCGGGTCGCCCCGAGCCCGAACGAGATGACCTCGATCGGCAACGGAAAACGGCCGAGCGTTTCGACCCATTTGGTCTCATCCGCAATCACGATCATGCGGTCGGAGGCCGCCGCGACGATCTTTTCCCGCAACAAGGCGCCGCCGCCGCCCTTGATGACGTTGAGCGAGGGGTCGATCTCGTCGGCGCCGTCGACGGTGAGGTCGAGCCGGTCGACCTCGTCGAGCGTGGTCAAGCGGATGCCGCATTGGGTAGCGATATCGCGCGTGGTCTCGGACGTCGGCACGCCGATCACGTCGAGCCCGTCGCGCACCCGCGCGCCCAACAGCTCGACGAAATGCTTGGCGGTCGAGCCGGTGCCGAGGCCGAGCTTCATGCCCCCCTGCACGTAATCGAGCGCGCGCGCCGCCGCCTGGCGTTTCAGTTCATCCAAGTTCACGGGCAGACAATCCTTGGCCAGACGCCGCTGACGCGGCGCTGTCTGGTGGTCCGTATTAGGTGCGGACTATCTAGCGTCGTTTTGCCGCGAGGAACAGCGCTACCGGGACACTCGTGACCGAAATCCAACCTGCAAAACACTGGAATTGAGCATTTCCGGCTGGAAATGCTTGCCTCCTGTCTGATCGGCGGTTAGCCGTTTGGCATGACTTCCCGCCGCATTGTCGTGTTCGATCTCGATGGCACCCTGGTCGATACCGCGCCCGACCTGACCAACGCGCTGAATTTCATCCTCGCGCGCGAGGGCCTTGCGCCCGTTCCGCTGCACGCCGCCCGCAACATGATCGGCGCCGGCGCGCGCAAGCTGCTCGAGCGCGGGCTGGAACTGGAGGGCCGCACCGTTAGCCTGGCCGAGCTCGACCGCCTGACCGATGATTTCATCAACCACTATGCCGAGCATATCGCGGATGCTTCGCGCCCGTTCGACGGGCTCGAGGCCGCGCTGGATGATCTCGAAAGTAGTGGCTATCGCTTTGCGGTTTGCACCAACAAGCTGGAATGGCTGTCCAAGCGCCTCTTGGACCGGCTGAATCTGAGCCCGCGGTTTGCCGCCATTTGCGGCGCCGATACCTTCGGGGTTTCCAAGCCGGACCCCGCCATCTTGCGCCAGACTGTTGCCCGCGCCGGCGGCGAGCTGTCGTCCGCGATCATGGTGGGAGATGCGGGCCCGGATGTCGGTGTCGCCCGGCGCGCCGGTATCCCGGTCATCTGCGTCTCGTTCGGCTACACCGAAGTTCCCGTTGCGGACCTCAAACCGGACCGGGTGATCGATCACATGCGCGAACTTCGCGGCGCCATCGAAAGCCTCACGCGCTAGCCGCGCTTCTTCTTCCAAGATATTGATATTATGTTTCTTTTTATTTCTATCCGTGACCGTTAACCAACAATTAACCACGCCGGTTGCGCTGATATGCCGAGGCTCTTATGGTCGCGCCGGGGAATGTGGCAGTTGGCCGCAGCGGTGGAGTGATCTTGGCGATGCGACCGGTTTCCTCGCGGGTATCCGCGGGGCGCGCGGTTCGCGTCAGCCAACAGGATCACATTAATGCAACAGATGGGATCACGGACCGAACTCACCCACTCGGACCGTGGCCTGGAGTAACGGGTCGATCATGCGTCGTGCTTTCGCGATAGCCGTAGCCTCAATCAGTCTGGCCGGTTGCTCATCCTTTTCAAGCAGCTCGTGGAACTATTTCAAATCGGATCCGACGCCGATCAAGGTTCAGCTGGAATCGACCCCGCCCGGCGCCGATGCGCGTGTCTCGATCGGCGGTGGCTGCAAGACGCCCTGCTCGGTCAACGTGACGCCGCCGGAGGGCAGCACCAGCTTCCTGGTGAACTATTCGATGACCGGCCGACAGCCGGCAGGCGTGCCGGTTCAGATCGTCAAGGAATCCGGAGGCATGTTCTCGTCGGATACGGTCAGGCTGTCGCCGAACCCGGTGGTCGCCGAGTTGCAGCCGGTCGGCCCGCCACCCGCGCCGGCCAAGCCGATGCGCCCCAAACGGAAGAAACCTGCGGCTGCCCCGGCGGACGACGCCGCCCCGGCGCAGTGACCATTGTGGGCCTGATCTTTTCCGAACAACCGTTCCCGTCTTTCCCGATCATGCTCGTTGCAATGGCGAGTGCGGGACTCTGTCTGACCGGCTGCTCGTCGCGGCCGGCGAGCCCGCCCCTCTTTGAGATCCAGCTTGAATCGACGCCGCCGGGAGCCGAGGCGCGCACCTCCTTCGGGCCGGGCTGCAAAACCCCCTGCTCTGTCAACGCGCCCCTGCCCGACGGCAATTTCGCGGTGACCTACACCCTCGAAGGCTTCCTGCCGGCCACGGTCCCCGTGGCGGTCACCGGCAGCCCTGCCGGCTTCATGACGCCGGGAACATCGAGGATCGAGCCCAATCCGGTGGTCGCAACGCTGCAACCCATCGAACCGCCGAAGCCGGTCAAGCCGCAGCGGCCGAAAAGGCCGAAAAATACGGCCGCGCCGCCCGAAACCACGTCCGCGCGCTGATTGCTTGCACCGCACAAGACCTTGAGACCGGAACATTGCCGGATTGTATGGGGTGCCCAACGTGCATACATTGGAGCCAACACTTTTGCTCGTGGCCGTAAGCCCGACAGTAAGCTTGAGGCTGTAAGCCCGAAGGCATTTGATGACTGTAGCTTTGTCTCCATCTAAATCGCTGTCACGTCCGATGACCGATCCGTTCGGCCGGACGATCAGCTACCTGCGCGTCTCGGTCACCGATCGCTGCGATCTGCGCTGCTTCTATTGCATGTCCGAGGACATGACCTTCCTGCCGAAGGCCGACCTGCTGACGCTGGAAGAACTCGACCGGTTGTGCTCGGCCTTTATCGCCAAGGGCGTGAAGAAACTTCGATTGACCGGCGGCGAGCCGCTGGTTCGCCGCAACGTGATGTCGCTGGTGCGCTCGCTCTCGCGACACCTCACGTCAGGCGCGCTTGATGAACTCACGCTGACGACCAACGGATCGCAGCTGGCGCGTTTTGCCGGAGAGCTCGCAGATTGTGGCGTCCGCCGCATCAACGTTTCGCTCGATACGCTCGATCCCGCCAAATTCCGCGCCATCACCCGCTGGGGCGATCTCGACAAGGTTCTGGCCGGCATCGAGGCTGCGCGCGCCGCGGGGCTTGCGGTGAAGATCAACGCGGTTGCGCTCAAGGGAATGAACGAGGATGAAATCCCCTCGCTGATGCAATGGGCGCACGGCAAGGGCATGGGACTGACGCTGATCGAGGTCATGCCGATGGGCGACATCGGCGCAGGCCGGATCGATCAGTATGTGCCGCTGTCGCTGATGCGTGCCCGCCTCGCCAGGCAGTACACGCTGAGCGATCTCGACGAGACCACCGGCGGACCGGCGCGTTATGTTCGCGTCGCCGAGACCGGTGGCAAGCTCGGCTTCATCACGCCGATGACGCACAATTTCTGCGAGGCCTGCAACCGCGTGCGGATCACCTGCACCGGCACGCTGCATACGTGCCTCGGACATGACGACGCCGCCGATCTGCGCAAGCCGCTGCGCGCCTCCCCTGACGATACGCAACTCGCAGCCGCCATCGACCGCGCCATCGGGCTGAAGCCGAAGGGCCACGATTTCATTATCGACCGCCGGCACAACCGGCCGAGCGTCGCCAGGCATATGAGCGTTACCGGCGGTTGAAACCGCTGGTGGTCCAGCGCGGATTACTCTGCAACCGCTTGATCCATCGTCAATTTGCCCATTTTCCAATTGACGGCGCCTGAACGCGCTGAAATGGTGCGGCCGGTTTTCATCGCGCTTTTAAAAGCCGCTGCGCAGTCAAGACGGCGAAAGCGTATATTCGGGGGGAGTATTGTCGTTGCGATCGCTGCCGGAATCCAAGCTCGAGATCCATCTGACGTCTGTTAAAGCGCCAGGCGAGATTTGATGTCCGCCGGGGAAAGCACGATGCGTCCGTTGCTGGCGCTCAGCGCGGCGATCGACCTCATCAACGAGAAGATCGGATACGTCTGCAATTTCCTGGTGCTGGCGGCCTGCGTCGTCAGCGCGGTCAACGCCATGGTCCGCTATGCCTTTGGCTACTCATCGAATGGCTGGCTGGAATTGCAATGGTACATGTTCGCGATCCTGGTCATGTTCGGCGCGTCCTACACCTTCAAGCGCAACGAGCATGTCCGGGTCGAGATCTTCTATCTGTTTCTCTCTGAACGCGGCCAACTCTGGCTCGACCTGATCGGCACGCTGTTCTTCCTGATCCCGGCCTGCCTGTTGCTCGC
>DATHPL010000373.1:0-4763 GCA_035483915.1 Bradyrhizobium sp. | reverse complement strand
ACCTCGCCGGAACCCGGGGTGTATCAGCGCTCGCGTGTCGGCGAATTGCTCCGGTGCGCCTGGCATGGCTGGGAATTCGACATGCGCAACGGCCAGTCCTGGTTCGATCCGAAGCGCGTGAAGGTCAGGACCTATCCTGTTGTCATCGAGGACGGAGAGACGCTCGCCAAGGGACCCTATGTTGCGGAAACCTTTCCGGTCCACGTCGAAGACAACTACGTGATTATTGAGACCTGACTCTTTTGCTCGCAAGACACAATGACAGTGCTATAAGGCCGCCATCTGCGAACAGGATCAGGTACGAGCCGATGTCAAAACAGTCGATGCGCGAGGAGGCCGAGCGGCTGATCCGCGAAGCCATGGCGCGCAAGCCGCTGGTGGTCAAAGAGGGCAATACCCGCATCGAGGCCGTTTGCGGAAAATGTGGCGCGCCGAACCGCGTCTCCGCCGAACGCGGCGTGACGCGGGTGAAGTTCACCTGCAAGCAGTGCGGACACAAGCAGGAGACGTTGTAAACCGCTTCGAGGTGAGGAAATGGATGCAGCGGACGGAATGGAGCCGATCGAGACTGCCAGCGCCGACCAACTACGTTCACTCCAGCTTGCGCGCCTGAAAGAGACGGTCAGCCGCGCGTATGACAAGGTTCCGCATTACCGGCGCGCCTTCGACGAGACGGGCGTCCGTCCGGACGATCTCAAGCAGCTTTCCGATATTTCGAAATTTCCGTTTACGACCAAGCAGCATCTACGCGACAATTATCCGTTCGGGATGCTGGCGGTTCCGATGGACGACATCATCCGGATTCACGCATCCAGCGGCACGACCGGCAAGCCCACCGTCGTCGCCTATACCAGGGGCGATATTCAAACCTGGTCGCAACTGATGGCGCGCTCGATTCGCGCCGCCGGGGGCCGGTCGACGGACAAGATCCAGGTTGCCTATGGATACGGTCTCTTCACCGGCGGACTCGGTGCGCATTATGGCGGCGAACATCTCGGTGCGGCGGTCATTCCCGTCAGCGGCGGGATGACGGAGCGGCAGGTGCAGATCATCTGCGATTTCCAGCCGGAGATCATCATGGTGACGCCATCCTATATGCTGGCGATCGCCGACGAATTCGACCGGCAAGGGATCAAGGCCAGCGCGTGCTCCTTGCGAATCGGCATTTTCGGCGCAGAGCCGTGGACGGAAAGCATGCGGTCAGAAATCGAATCCCGCATGGGGCTGCAGGCGCTCGATATCTACGGACTATCCGAGATCATGGGACCCGGCGTGGCGCAGGAGTGCATCGAGACCAAGGACGGCCTGACGATCTGGGAGGATCATTTCTATCCCGAGATTATCGATCCCAATTCAGGCATTCCGCTGGCGGACGGTGAGCCGGGCGAACTGGTGTTCACCAGCCTGACCAAGGAAGGCATGCCGCTTATCCGTTACCGTACCCGCGATCTCACGCGCCTGTTGCCGGGCACGGCGCGAACAATGCGCCGGATGGAACGGGTCAAAGGCCGCAGCGATGACATGCTGATCGTTCGCGGCGTCAACGTCTTTCCATCCCAGATCGAGGCGGCGCTATCGGGCGAAGAGAAATTGGCGCCGCATTACGTGCTTGAGTTGCGCCGTTCGGGGCGTCTCGATGAGCTTGATGTCGTCGTCGAGACGCGCCAGCACTTGGGCGGCGAAGAGACCTGTGAGCGGGAGGCGTTGCGGCTCCGGGCCGAGCATCTGATCAAGGCGTCGGTCGGTGTGACCTCGCGGGTTCGCATCGTCGATCCCGGCGCGATTGAGCGTTCGCAGGGCAAGGCAAAGCGCGTCCTCGATCTAAGGCCCAAAGACTGATCAAGGATTGATCAAGGACTGACGTGGAGTCGAACATGCTTCCTCTTGGCCTGCTGCCGCCCGAGACCGTCGAGGCGTGGCAAAGTGCCGAACCGGATTCGGCAGCTGATTTTGCTGGGGGCGATTTCGCCGGCGATTGTCGCCGTTACGCGGCCTACTGGAAGCTTGCACGCGAGCTTCTTGGAGGCTTGCCGGCCAAGCCGGTCCGCAATGATGAGCAGGCACACGCCGCCGAAACCATCCGAGAGAAAGCGCGCGCGGCACGACAGCGCTTCCTGGAGCGGCATGTGGCTTCCGTCTACGAGAAGCTCACGCAAAATTATTCCAGGTTTCTCCGGGTCGAAAACCTGGTCCAGGCCGCGGCCGATGCCTTTCCGGGCCTGGTGCCCACCGCCGACCAGATTGCTGAAGATGCAGGCCGGCTGCAACGCGACAAGGAAGGCGTGGAAATTGACCAGGGAATATTTCTGTCGCACGTGTTGGGCGAGATGCGCCCGGGTACGCATCTTTGTCACGCGATGCTGTTGCCGAGAGCCGATACGGCGCCATATCTCGAAAAGTTCATCGCCGATGGTTTTGTGGACCTTGGCGCAGTGACGGTCGAGCGTCGCGGAGATGCGGTCCACGTCACCTTGAAGAATCCGCGCTATCTGAATGCGGAGGACCAGACCACGATCGATGCGACCGAAATCGGCATCGATCTGGCGACGCTCGACCCCAGGAGCAATATCGCCGTGCTCAGGGGTGGGGAGGTCGAGCACGTCAAATACCGCGGACGCCGGATACTCGGCAGCGGGATCAATCTCACGCATCTTTATCGGGGAAAGATCCCCTTCCTCTGGTTCATCCAGCGTGAGCTCGGTTTCGTGCATAAATTCATGCGCGGCGTTGCGCGCACCGATGCGCTTCCGGACGATGTTCATGGCACCGGCATCGAAAAGCCATGGATCGCCGTGGTCGAAAGCTTTGCGATTGGGGGCCATTGCCAGATTCTGCTGACGCAGGATTATGTGCTGGCGGCCAACGATGCCTTCATGACGCTGCCTGCTCGAAAAGAGGGCATCGTTCCCGGTGCGTCGAATCTACGGCTGCATCGTTTTGTCGGTGACCGGTTGGCCCGTCAGCTGGTCCAATATGAGCGCAAGTTGCTCTGCGACAGTCCGGAAGGACGTCTAATCTGCGATGAGGTTGTCGAAGCCGGCGAGATGGATGCGGCGATCGAGCGGGTGGTTCGGAGTTTGACCAACTCAGGCGCCGTCGGCGCGATCGGCAATCGCCGGGCGTTCAGGGTCGCGGTGGAATCGCTCGATCTCTTCCGCCGTTACATGGCCGTCTACGCGCGTGAGCAGGCCTATTGCCATTTCAGTCCGGCTCTGATCGCTAATCTTGAGCGATACTGGAACGCGCAGAACCGGGCTGACTGAGGCCTGGTCGGTGTGGGCCCGGGATCAGGTCTTCTTCACGAAGCTGGCAAACGCTTCCGCGTAATCCGGATGCCAGCGCGACAGCGGCGGACGATTTTCAACGATGTCTCCCGCTGCCCACAGAATGCGCCGTTCGTCGAGGGGTCTCGGCACGTCGTTGTCCGGGCAAAGAATATAGAAGTCGCCGGCCTCCAGCCGCTCGATCATGAAATCGACGGTTTGCTCCGCCGTCCAGGCGCCGGCCGGCTTTTCAGTGCGGCCCTTGGCGGTCAAGCCGGTAAACACGAAGCCCGGAATGAGCAGATGCGCCGTGATGCGGCCGCCGTTGGTATTTCGCAACTCGTGTTGGAGCGCCTCGGTGAAAGCTTTCACGCCGGCTTTCGAGACGTTGTAGGCGGGGTCGCCGGGCGGCGTGGTGATGCCCTGCTTGGAGCCGGTATTGATGATGAGGCCCGGCCGTCCGCGCTCGATCATGCCGGGTGCAAAAATCTGCGAGCCGTGGATCACGCCCCAGAGATTGACGCCAAGAATCCGCTGCCAGTTTTCCGCGGGTCCGAACATCGCGCTGCCCGGCTGAATGCCGGCATTGTTCATCAGAACATCCGTGCCGCCGAAGCGCTGGCGCACGGCGGCTTCCAGCTTCGACACCTCGTCGGCCCGGCTGACGTCGGCCGCCATGGTCATGACATGGGCGGCCCCGCCGGGCGCCGCCGATACCAGTTTGGCCTCGGCGGCCGCCAGACGGTCGACGCCGAGATCGGCGATACACACCTTCATGCCAAGGGATGCGAATTTTCGGGCGGCGGCCAAGCCTATTCCGCTCGCGCCTCCGGTGACGACGGCGACATGATCGGGTGATAGTACAGGATGGGGCATGGCTTTATCTCAACGACGGATGGGGATTGTTACGAACTTCGGAAAAAGAGCGCCAGACCTGTTGCAGTGACATCATCTTGATCGCAAATTGTGGCGGACACATTCCAGTGTGGCGACACTGACGTTCCTTTCAGTTTTGCCGCGACTTCTTCAAAGGAACGTCAGGGTCAAGGCCACACTCGGATCATATAGTTGCTAGTGTCCCTTTGGTTCTGACATTCGTAAAAGTGTCCGCTGCGATGGGATACGAATGTCAGAACCGGGACACTAGAGGGCGCGCATCACATGAATCTTCCTCACCTGTTTTCACCGCTTCAGGTCGGTCCCTATCGGCTCCAGCACCGGGTCGTGATGGCGCCGTTAACGAGAATGCGCGCCGAGCGATCGAGTTTCGTGCCGCGAGCGCTGAATGCAGAATATTATGCGCAGCGCGCCACGCCGGGCGGTCTTTTGATCGCGGAAGCGACGCCGGTCATGGTCGAAGGCCGCGGCAATCCCGGCGTTCCCGGCATCTATTCGGAAGCCCAAATCGCCGGATGGCGCGGTGTCGTCGATGCCGTGCACGCCAAAGGCGGGTTGATCTTTCTCCAGCTCTGGCATGTCGGCCGCGTCTCGCATTCGTCA
>DATHPL010000372.1:0-3701 GCA_035483915.1 Bradyrhizobium sp. | reverse complement strand
GCCAAGCGACATACGGGATGGCGGGACATGTACGTCTTCGATTTGCAACCGCAACTCCAGGCCGATTACGACGTCGGCAACTGGTTCACCTCGACCAGTCCGCTGGTGCCGTTCACCACCCGGCTGGTCATGGAGCGGATCGCCGGCAATCAGCGCTTTAAGCTGGTCAATCGTCTGCTGTCGACGGAAGCGCGCGACGGCGAAGTCGTGGCCGAGCGCGTGCTGCAAAACGCCAGTGAGTTAAGCGAGGTGATGCGCGACGCCTTCAAGGTGACGCCGCCGGTGCGGCCCGAAGAAATTTTCGAGCGCACCGGCGGCTAGCCCCTAGGTCGTCCCGGGACCCATAACCACAAATGCAAGCTATTGCGCGACACCGGGCGACGATCTTTTCGAACTTGCACCGTAGTGGTTATGGGTCCCTGCTTTCGCAGGGACGACCACCAAAAGCGAGCGACGCTTCAGTGCAGTGAAATCGCGAGCCCGCTCAAATCCGCATTCGCCATCAGGCCGACCTGCGTGCCGGAAAGTTCAAGCACGACGCCCCGCGCATTGGTGAGCAAGATGCCGCGGACGCCGCCGCCGACCACGATGCCCGCGCCCCCCGCCGCATAGGCGCCGGCGATATCCGACGGCCGCCAGATGTTGTGGACGCGGCCGCGCAACACGGCGCGCGATCCGCCGAACACCAGGCCGTAATCGATCCCGCCGATGCCGAGCGAATAGCGGCGGCCGTGGAAATCCAGCACGCCTCCGCCGCCGTTGCCGCCGATGATCCATCCGCCCTTGTAGATCGTCAGTTGCACGTAGCCTTCATCGGCCGATGCGGCCGACGAGAGACCGGCGAAAGCAACAAGCGCAAGGACGGCAGCACGAAAGGCGGATGACAGTTTCATGAGTTTTCCCCCGGGTTTGCGATCAGATCGATCGAATCGTCGGCCGCACCATAGCCGATGGAAAGCGCCGGTAAAAAGGCGTGTCTTGGGGCAAAAACGTGGATGGACGGGGCTATCATCCAGCCTGCGCCTCAGGCCTTCTCCGCCGCTTCCAGCCGGGTGTATTCGGCCTTGACCAGTTCGTGAAAGACATCCTTGTCGAGCACGCCGGATTTGCGAATAGGCGCCGCGGCGAGCGCGTTGACGACCGCATCGTGAACTTCGAGGCCGCCTTCCGAGTGCTTGACCATGCCCCACTTGAGCAGCTTCTTGTCGCTGACGATTTCCGTGAAGCGCCGGAGCCGAAGACTCAGGCTCAGATACTCTTTCGGATCGGGAAATTCGCGCTTCACCGCGTGCATGGCGCGCAGGCTTGCGGGCTCTTCGTCCGGCGATGCCGCGCCTTCCGCGGCGGTGCCCGGCTCGCCGGCGATGAGCGCCGATTGATAAATGCCGAGCGCCTGATGCAGCCGCTCCGGCTCGACAGCGTTAACCTTCTCTTCGCTCACAGCACTCATCTCATCCTCCCGTCCCGGCCAATCGTGTCCCCTTCAGGCCCGCGCCATGCGCCAACGGAAGCCGCTTTTGCTCCAACGGAAGCTGCTTTGCAACCTTCCCGAAGAAACCATTTTGAAGCCATTCTGAAACCCGATTGATTGAACCATTTCTTCGGCGACCGACACTCATGGGCATTCGGGTCAATCCCCCCGATCCGAACGACACAACCTCCGCGTAAGGTCCTCTTCAACGGCACTGGCGGAGAACTTCAATCACCCCATCAGGAGATAACCCATGCATCACCTCCGCACCCTTGCTGCTGCCGCCATCGTTGCCGTCACCGCCTTCGCCGCCGCGAGCCCGGCGGCAGCCGCTCCCTTTCATGTGATCCGCTACGCGGACACGGGCTTCTGCCAGGTCTGGGACAACGGTTTCCCGACCGCGCCGTGGCCGACGCACTATACCGTCATGACCCATCGTCAGCCGACCTACGAGCGGGCGGTCGCCGTCAAGGGCTGGCTGCTGAACAAGCGCTATTGCTCGCTCTGATCGGCATGATCCGGAAAAGTAGGCACCGGTTTTCCGACAAGATCATGCCGCACTAATTCGGCGAATTGGAACGGCGGGCACGGGTGTGCGTTATGCACCCTGCCCATTTTCCTTCTTCAACGGGAGGTTTGATTGTTGCTCCATCAATTCTCCACATCCGCGGCTAGCTTTATTGGCGAACAGGACGGCGCTCACGAGCAACGGCTCAAGGAAGCGATTTCCGTGCTGCTCGACCTCAGTGCGACCGTGGCGCGAGCCTATCTCGTCCGCGCAAGCACCGGCAGTGTCATGCTTGGTCTTGTGACCCACGACAAAAAAGAAAGCGGGAAGCTCGCGTTGCAGATGGACCGTGCTTTCGGGGCGCTGTTCAACACCGAGGCGCATCTCGACGTCGTCTTTCTCGACGATGAGGGCGATGTGCGAATCCGGGAAAGCTGCCCGCCCTTCTATCACTACCGGGCCCGCTACCACTAAGTCCCTAGCGATACCGGGGCGGCATTCGCCGCTCCTTCATCAGCACCTCATGTGCGGCCGATATTTTCAGGAAAGCTTCCGCATTGCCGCCCGCATCGGGGTGGGCGCGCTTGGCCAGCAGCTTGTAGGCGCGGTGAATTTCGCCCTCGGATAGGCGGCGATCGAGCGGCAAACCGAGAAGCTCACGGCAACGTTCTTCCGCCGTCAATGTTTTCAGCGCCGCCGTTCGCCTGCCGAATTGCGGCGTGGTGAGCGCCGACAGCACCTCGCGAATGACGGCGATCCGCCGCCGCGCCGCTTCGTGCGTAGTATGGTCGGCATCCGCCTCCGCGGCACGTCGCAAAATCGGCAACGCCTGGGAGGCGGCCTGACTCAGCGTTTCTTCCTCGTCGCTGGCCGCGATCCGTTGCGCGAGCAACACCGCTTCACCATAGTCGGGCGCATGCGCCGACCAGATGCGATCGAGTTCAGTCTTCCATTCCGCCAGACGTCTTTCCATGACACGCGTACCGTGGGGCATTTCAATACTACGCAAAGATAATGGTTTTGGTTTCTGTTGGGGCGGATTTGAATTAATCTGTCCCAAAAATCGCAAGCTTTAAGGAAACCTCTAAGGAAAATCTCATGGCCCTGCTCGAACATCATATTGCCGTTATAACAGGTGCCGCGTCCGGCATCGGTCGCGCGATCGCCGCCGGCTACGCACGCGAAGGCGCCCAGGTCGCGCTTCTCGACATCAACGAACAGGCAGCCGAGGAAGCCGCGGAAGAAATCCGCCGCGCCGGTGGCCAGGCCTCAAGTTTTCGCCTTGATGTTACTCAACGCGAGGACTGCATGGCAGTCGCCAGAAGCGTGGGTGAACGGGTCGGACGGGTTTCGATCCTGGTCAACAATGCCGGCATCAACCGCCGCAACGCGTTTACCAGTGAAGCCGCGGCCGTGATCAAGGATTGGGAAGATATCATCTCGATCAATCTCAATGGCGTATTCAACATGACGCATGCCTTCCTCGAGCCGCTTCGCGCCAGCAAGGGCCGCATCGTCAATATTGCTTCGATCCAGTCCTTTGTGCATGTGCGCACGCCGAACTCGCCGGCCTACACCACCTCCAAGCACGGCGTGCTCGGCTTCACCCGCGCGCTCGCGGCCGAACTCGGCAAGTTCGGCGTGCGCGTCAATGCGATCGGCCCCGGCCTGATCGAAACGCCGCTCAATGCCGCGGTGCGCGCTAACAGTCCGGAGCTGGTG
>DATHPL010000371.1:0-4262 GCA_035483915.1 Bradyrhizobium sp. | reverse complement strand
AGCCGCTCCTCAGGATGAGGAACATAACAAGAGGAAGTAAGGAAACGCCATGATCGAGTTCTTCTTCGACTGTTCCAGCCCCTGGACTTATCTCGCCTTCCACAACATCCAGCCGCTCGCGAAGGAGTTCGACGAGGAAATCTCGTGGCGGCCGATTTTGGTCGGCGGCATCTTCAACACCATCAATCCGAGCGTCTACGCCAGGCGCGAAAATCCGGTCGCCGCCAAGATCGCCTACGACAAAAAGGACATTGCGGATTGGGCGCGCGTCTCTGGCCTGACCATCAAGATGCGGCCGACGGTGTTTCCGGTGAACAGCGTCAAGGCGATGCGCGGCTGTCTCTGGCTCGGCAACAACATGCTGCCGTTTGCCCGAACCGTGTTCCAGATCTACTGGGGCGAAGACCAGGATATCTCGCAGGATACGGTCTTGACCGAAGTCTGCCAGCGCGCTGGCATCGATCCAAAAGCGTTCTTCGCGGGCATCGGCCAGCAGCAGGTCAAGGATCAGCTCAAGGCCAATACGGACGAAGTCATGGCGCGCGGCGGCTTCGGTTCGCCGACGATCTTTCTCGACAAGACCGACATGTATTTCGGCAACGACCGCCTGCCGCTGATCAGGGATGCGTTGTCGCGACGGAAGTAGGCTACTTCTTCGGCGGACTTGGCCAGGGCCGCTGCGCTCCACGCAAGGCTTCGAACGCTTTCGCCATGCCGAGCACCCCGAGATCGTCGAAGCGACGGCCGATGATCTGCACGCCGATCGGAAAGCTTTGCGTGTCATAGCCGCCGTTGATCGAGACGGCCGGGTTCTCCGCCATGTTCCACGGCACGGTGTAGGTGATATGCTCGAACGGCCGGGCCGGATCGTTCAAGGGAGAGGCGAGTTCGGCTGCGAATTTCACCACCGGCGAAACCGGCGAGATCACATAATCAACATCGGCGAACAGCTTGGCGGCGGCCGCGCGGATCGCCATGGTGGTGTTGAAACCCCTGATGACGTCGACGCCGGATAGTTTGGCGCCGGCTTCCGCCCAGTTAAGAATGTAAGGCAGCGTCTTGCCGCGCTCGGCGGCAGAGAGTTTGGAAAGATCGTCCCAAAGACGCGCGCGCCAGAAGTTGTCGAGGCCGTCGAGTAGCTCGCGCGTCATGAAGCCCTTGACGTCACTGACGACGGCGCCGGCGCCCTCAAACGCCTTTGCCGCCTTGACCGCGACATCGCGGACGTCTTTCTCGAGCGTTTGGCCAACGCCGGCATCGAGCAGAAGTCCGATGCGCAGCTTGCGCGAGGGCTTGTCGAGCGTCTTCCAGTGGATGTCGTTGGGCGGCAGGCTCATGCCGTCGCGGCGATCGGGTTTCGCCATCACGCTCATCATCAGCGCGGCGTCGTCGACGGTGCGCGTCATCGGCCCCGCGACGCGGCCGACATAGGGCGGATCGATCGGCACGCGTCCGAGGCTCGGCTTCAGCGCGACGAGGCCGCACCAGCACGCCGGCAGCCGCACCGAGCCGCCGATATCGGTGCCAAGATGCAACGGACCATAGCCGGCGGCGGCTGCTGCACCCGCGCCCGCACTCGAGCCGCCCGGATTTTGCCGGAGATCCCAGGGATTGCGGGTGAGGGGGTGAAAGCTCGACAGTCCCGACGACAACATGCCGAAGTCTGGCATCGTGGTCTTGGAGAAGATGATCGCGCCTGCTTCGCGCAGCCGCGCGGCCGGTGGCGCGTCGGCTTCGGCCGGGACGAGTTTGGTCGTGACCGTGCCGAGCGGGATGGCGATGCCCTTGGTCGCGATATTGTCCTTGATGGTGACGGGAACGCCGTCGAGCGGCCCGATCGGTTCGCCCTGTTGCCAGCGCTCGGTCGAAGCCTTGGCAGCGGCGCGCGCGCCGTCGGGATCGAAGGCGTAGAGCGCCTTGATGTGGGGCTCCCACAGCGCGATATGCGCCAGCAAATCGTCGAACACGTCGCTTGGCGAGAATTGCCGCGCGCGAAAACCCGCGATCATGTCGGTAGCGCTGAGATCGTGCAGCGCCGTGACGGCGTCGGAAGCTTCTTCCTCGCTCATGGCTGCTCCTTGCGTTAGCCGCCGGCCGGCAGGCGGGTTTCAACGATGCGGGCAAACATGCTGGCGCCTACGGGCAAGATCTTGTCGTCGAGCGTATAACCGGGATTGTGCACCGGCACCGACCCGTCATGGCCGAGCCAGAAATAGGCGCCGGGAACGGCGTGCAGCATGTCGGCGAAATCCTCGCTGCCCATCTTCGGCCTCGAACGCGTCAAGACCTTTGCGGGATCGACCACGGTGCGCGCCACGTCCGCCACCACCCTGCAGTGCTCTTCCTGGTTGACCAGCACGCTGAAGATATCGCGGATATCGGCTTTGATTTCGACCTCAAAGGCGGCCGCCACACCGGCGCAAAGGCTGCGCATCCGCTCGCGGATCAACGCGCGCACATCATCGGAGAAAGCCCGCACGGTCCCTGCGAGTTTGGCCTCGCCCGGGATCACATTATAGGCGGAGCCGGCGTGCATTTGCGTGATCGAGAGCACGGCCGGTTCGTTCGGCGAGACGTTGCGGCTGACGATGGTTTGCAGCGCCTGGCCGAGCGTCATCGCGATCACGACCGGATCCTTGGAGCGTTCCGGCATCGCGCCATGGGCGCCATAGCCTGATATAGTGATGTCGAAGAAATCCGCGCCGGCCATCGCCGGTCCCGGCAGGATTGCAAGTTCGCCGTGATTGAGGTCCGGCGCGTTGTGCAGGCCGTAGATTTCGTCGCAGGGGAATTTCTCGAACAGCCCGTCTCTGATCATGGCGCGCGCGCCGCCGAGGCCTTCCTCGGCCGGCTGGAAGATGAAGTGCACGGTGCCGTCGAAATTTCGGGTTTCGGCGAGATAGCGCGCGGTGCCGAGCAGGATGGTGGTGTGACCGTCATGGCCGCAGCCGTGAAAGCGGCCGGGAATGGTCGAGCGCCATTTCAGGTTGGTGTTCTCTTCCATCGGGAGCGCGTCCATGTCGGCGCGCAATCCGATGCGTTTCCCGCCATTTCCCTTGCCCTTCAGCACGCCGACGACGCCGGTGCCGCCGATCCCGCGATGCACCTCGACGCCCCACTGGGCGAGCTTCTCGGCGACGATGCCGGAGGTGCGGACCTCCTCAAAACCGATTTCGGGATGGGCGTGCAGGTCGCGGCGGATGGCGGTGAGTTCGTCGGCAAAACTCTCGATGCGGTCGATCGTAGGCATGTCGTTATCCGATGGCGGTCGAATGAGATGTCGAGGGATGGAGCAAGGCGAAAGAGGGTCCATTCGGTTTAAGGCGAATGCCGGAGCGCAGCTTGGTCCAGGGCAACAACGCGGGATCGGCGGGCATGGCGCCGGGAGCGGCGCAAATCAGCAGTTTTTCGGCGATGGGCTCAAAATCAGCACGGAAATGCACTGAACTCTTGTTCACGAGGATCGACTGTTCGGTCGGCTCAATCCCGACATAGCGGAACATCGCCTGATCCGCCAGTTGCGCCTTGTGCGAACTCACGACCACGCTGATATCACCGATCCGCAACGCGGCCGACGGTCCCATGTCCATGTCGCGGCCGCCGAAATAGGGCCCCGGCGCCACGAACCTGCCGTCGGACAATTTTTCGATTCTGAACGTGGCCTCGAATGGCGCATCGCCCGGGATGCCGGACTTGCCGCCTAGCGAGAGTGTGACGGTGGCGCCAACGCCTGCGTCATGCGCGGCCTTTGCGGAGGCCGGATCGTAAATCGCGCCGATCGCCGCGCGCGTGGCGTTGTTGCGGACCAGCGCCCGCAACATGCCGGTGGTGTCGGAATCACCGCCGGCGCCGGGATTATCCTGGGTGTCGGCAATGACGATGGGCTTACCCGCGTTTTTCGATAATTCCATCGCCAGCCGCACGCCTTCGTCGGGCGTGTAGATACGGCCGTCGAAATCGCGCTCATGGCTTTCGATCAGATCAGCGAGCCGATCGACGGCAGCTTGCGCATCCTTTTGCGTTCGTCCGTAGGCAAAGACGCTCGGTCCGCAATGGGCGAAATCGGCGGCCGGAAATCCCGGGCAGAACGAGAGCGCCGGCACGGCCTCGTTCTCCATCGCCGCGAGCTTCTCATAGATGCCCTTGGTGGGAAAATCGTTGGTGCATTGCCAGCTGATGGGAATCAGGAACGGCAATTGCCGGAAGGCCTTCTCAAAACGCTGACCTTCGCGCAGCAGCAGCGCCAGATGGCGCGCGGCGGC
>DATHPL010000370.1:0-4799 GCA_035483915.1 Bradyrhizobium sp. | reverse complement strand
GCGGCCTGAGCCATGCGGATTTAGCGATGAACATTGCTTTGGCAAAAACGGAGACCCGAGGGGCCGTGGAGAACCTGTTCACCGCGGCGCGCGATCGGCTGCCCGGCACCGGCAAGGTTTTGGAGCTGCGCCAGCAGGCTTTTGAAGCCTTTGAGCGCGCCGGCCTGCCGCATCGCCGACTTGAGGACTGGAAATACACCGACCTGCGGGTGTTGATGCGGGAAGTCCTGCCGCTGGCTGCCGCGCCCGACGCGGCAGCGCTTCAGCGCGCCAAAAAGGCACTGAAATCGGTGGCGGTGTCTGACGCCTGTCGTCTGGTGCTGGTTGACGGCGTTCTGGCGCCTTCGCTGTCGGACGTGGCGGCACTGGAAAGCGGCGTTCATGTGCAGACGCTGCGTGAGGTTCTGGAAGACGGCAGCAATGCCGCCCGCGCCGATCTGCTCGAGAATGGCGCGATGTCGGGCCCGATGATCGCGCTGAACGCGACCATGGCGACCGATGGCGCCGTGATCACCGTGGACAACGGTGCTGTGCTCAAGAAGCCGCTTCATATCGTGCACGTCGCGACGCGATCGTCGGCGGCTAGCCATACCCGCTCGTTCCTGAAACTCGGCCAGGCCGCGCATGCGACCCTGCTGGAGAGTTTTGTCGCCGCGGAAGATGCTAAATCCTACCAGGTCAACGACGCTGTCATCCTCTGGCTCGGCAACGACACCCAGTTGCAGCATGTGCGGCTGGTGGCGGATGCGGGGGATGCGACCAACATCACCACCGCGGTCTTCACGATCGGTGCCAAAGCGCGGCTTGCTACCTTCAACATGACGAGCGGCGGCGGCCTTAGCCGCTATCAGGGCTACCTCACTTTTGCCGGTGAAGGCTCCGAAGTCAGCGCCAACGGCGTCAATCTGCTGAACGGTCGACAGCACGCCGACACCACGCTGTTTCTCGATCACGCGGTGCCGAACTGCGCGAGCCGCGAGGTGTTCCGGGCCGTGGTCGATGACCGCGCCCATTCGGTATTTCAGGGCCGCATCATCGTGCAGCCGCACGCTCAGAAGACCGATGCCAAGATGATGACGCGGGCCCTGCTGCTGTCGGACGAGGCCGAGGCCGACAACAAGCCGGAACTGGAAATCTTCGCCGACGACGTGACCTGCGGCCACGGCGCCACCACTGGCGCGCTCGACGAAAGCCTGCTGTTTTACCTGCGGGCCCGCGGCCTTTCCGAGAAGGAAGCCCAGGCGCTTCTGATCCAGGCCTTCGTTGGCGAGGCCATCGAATCCATTGCCAGCGATACCTTGCGCGAGCTGGCGATTTCTACCGCGCAGCGTTGGCTCGCGGCACGGGGATGAGCATGCATCCGGCGGTCTCAAATGGCTCCTATGATGTCGCCCGCCTGCGGGAGGATTTTCCCGCGCTGGCGCTGAAGATCTACGGCAAGCCGCTCGTCTATCTCGACAACGCCGCGTCCGCGCAAAAGCCGAACGCGGTGCTGGATCGGATGACCGAGGCCTACAAAAGCGAATACGCCAACGTGCATCGCGGGCTGCATTACCTCGCCAATGCCGCAACCGAAGCCTATGAGGGCGGCCGCACCAAGGTAGCAAAATTCCTCAATGCCTCGAGACCTGAGGAAATCGTCTTCACCCGCAACGCGACGGAAGCGATCAACCTGGTGGCGTCCTCATGGGGCGCGCCGAACCTCGGCGAGGGCGACGAGATCGTGCTCTCGATCATGGAGCACCATTCCAACATCGTGCCCTGGCATTTCCTCAGGGAGCGTCAGGGCGTGGTCCTGAAATGGGTCGATGTCGATGACGAAGGCAACTTTCTGATCGAGGAATTCGAAAAGCAGCTGTCGCCGCGGACAAAGCTCGTCGCCATTACGCAGATGTCCAACGCGCTCGGCACCGTCGTGCCGGTAAAGGACATCGTGAAGATCGCGCATGCCCGTGGCATTCCGGTCTTGATCGATGGCAGCCAGGCCGCGGTTCACCTTGCGATCGACGTGCAGGACATCGATGCGGATTTCTATGTCTTTACCGGCCACAAGCTGTATGGGCCGTCCGGCATCGGCGTGCTTTATGCCAAATACGATCATCTCGTGGCGATGCGGCCCTACAATGGCGGCGGCGAAATGATCCGCGAAGTGGCGCGTGACTGGGTCACCTATGGCGACCCGCCGCACAAATTCGAGGCGGGCACGCCCGCGATCGTGGAAGCGGTGGGACTTGGGGCCGCGATCGACTACGTCAATTCGATCGGCAAGGAGCGCATCGCCGCGCACGAGCACGACCTCCTGACCTATGCAGAAGCGCGCTTGCGCGAAATCAACTCGATCCGGATGATCGGGACGGCGAAAGGCAAGGGGCCGGTGATCTCCTTCGAGATGAAGGGTGCGCATCCGCACGACGTCGCGACCGTCATCGACCGGCAGGGGATAGCGGTTCGCGCCGGAACCCATTGTGTGATGCCGCTTTTAGAGCGGTTCAATGTGACCGCGACATGCCGGGCCTCGTTCGGGATGTATAATACGCGGGAAGAAGTCGACCATCTGGCTCAGGCGCTGATCAAGGCGCGGGAATTGTTCGCATGACCGACACTGTCGAAGCCAAGAACCTGGATACCAAGGAGTTGGAAGCGAAAACTTCCAACATGGAAACCCAGTCGGCGTTGCCGCCGGAGGAAACCGAGCGGCTGAGCGGCGACATCGTGGCCGCGCTGAAAACCGTATTCGACCCGGAAATTCCGGCCGATATTTACGAACTCGGTCTGATCTACAAGGTAGAGCTCAAGGATGACCGCTCGGTCGATCTGCTGATGACGCTGACCACGCCGAATTGCCCGGCGGCAGGCGAATTGCCGCAGATGGTGGAGAACGCGGTGGCAAGCGTGCCTGGCGTCGGCGTCGTCAACGTGAATCTGGTCTGGGATCCGGCGTGGACGCCGGACCGCATGTCAGACGAGGCGCGTCTCGTCCTCAATATGTGGTGAGTGTTGTCAGGCGACAGTGCGGCCTTATTGAACCGGCTTTGGGATTGACCACATGACAGAGATGAACCCGACCTCACCAGCTCCGACTTCGCCCGCGAAGGCAAAGCCGCGTCCTCGGCCCCAGGTGATGCGGCTGACGGAAGCCGCGGCCGAGCGCATTGTCCAACTGACCAAGCGCGCCGATTCCGAGATTGTCGGCCTTCGAGTCGGCGTCAAGAACGGCGGCTGTGCCGGACAGTCCTATACGGTCGAATATGCCCATGAGGTCCGCCCGACCGATGAAGTCGTCGAGGACAAGGGCGTGAAGATCCTGGTCGATCCCAAGGCCGTGCTGTTCCTGCTCGGCACCGAGATGGACTACAAGGCCGATAAAATGCAGGCGCAGTTCATCTTCAATAATCCGAACCAGATTGGCGCCTGCGGCTGCGGCGAATCCGTGCAGCTCAAGCCGGCCGAGATCGAAGGCTGATACTGTCCGCTCTGCGCTGATGCCGTCATTCGCCGCGCCGGGGAACGAACGCCGCCGATGGATCGCGATTTCCTGACTGAGTTGTTTTCCGATTTCGGGCCGGTGACGTTGCGCCGGATGTTCTCCGGTTTCGGCATTTCCGTCGACGGCACCAACTTTGCGCTGGCGCTGCGGGCAGGGCTTTATTTCCGTGCCGACGAACAGACCATTCCGCAATTCCAGGCGGAAGGATCGAAGCCGTTTCAATATCAACAGCAATCGACGGCGAAGGTCGTCACCGTCAATTCATACTGGGAATTGCCGGCGCGCCTGTTCGACGACCAGGAGGAACTGGCCGGATGGGCGAGGGCGGCTTTGGCCGCGGCCCAGCGCGCGGCGCTGCGCAAACGTCCGAGAACCAAGGCGGCAGCGCGCAAGAAGGCAGAGGTCCCGGCGAAGAAAGCTGCGACCAGGAAGCCAGCGGCTAAAAAGAAGAAGGCTGTCAAACGAAAGTAGGCGCGCGCTCAGGCGGTGCTTAGGCGACCTGGCCGCGGGTTTCGGCGACGTATTCCGGATCTGCCTCGCAGACCACGCGATTGCGCCCGGCGCGTTTGGCGGCATAGAGGCACGCATCGGCCCGCTCGATCAGGGAATCCGCATCGTCGCCCGGCTTGAGCATCGACACGCCGACCGAGATGGTGACGCGGCCCAGGATCTCGCCGGTGGACTTCTTCTTCAATTCCTTTGACATCACGGCGCGGCGGATATGGTCGGCGACCGTGAGAGCCTGACGCAGCGCTGTACTGGGCAGCACCACGGCGAATTCCTCGCCGCCGTAACGCGCGGTGATGTCCTGTCCCTTGATCGATTGCTTTAGCGACATTCCGACCAGCCGCAACACCTGATCGCCGGTGAGATGGCCATAGGAATCGTTGAAGGACTTGAAGTAGTCGATATCAAACATCAGCAGCGAGAGCGGCTCGCCCGTGGCCAGCGCAGTCTCGATCGCGGTATCAATTGAACGATCGAAATATTTGCGGTTGCCGAGGCCGGTGAGCGGATCAGTCAGGCTTTCCGCCCTGATCGCCTCGAGACTCTGCTGGAGATTGCTGATTTCCGTCTTCGACAACGTCAGCCGCTGCTCCAGCGCCCTAGTGGTATCGCGCATCTCGTGGGTGGTCTTGACCAGCGTATCGACCACTTTCATGACCTGTTCGCGGTCGGCCGCGGCCAAAAGCTTTTCGCTGGCGCTAGTCAAGCTCGCATTGTAGCTGGCCGACATGCCGAGCGCATCGCCGATCAGCCGCATCACGTCGTCGATTTCGCCGATGACGCGCGCGCCGACCTTGTCGATGCG
>DATHPL010000369.1:0-7466 GCA_035483915.1 Bradyrhizobium sp. | reverse complement strand
TGATGACCGCGGCCGCGATGATCGTCGGCATGATTCCGATGGCGATCGGCGGTGCGGGCGAGGAACAGAATGCGGCGCTGGCGCGAGCCGTCATCGGCGGGCTGCTGTTCGCCACGCCCACGACACTGCTGGTCGTGCCTTACCTGTTCGCGATGCTGCGCAAGGGAAATGACGGCAAACCCCATCACGGCGTATTTGAAGGACCACTCGAATGAGCGAAGCAGAGATAACCCCGGTAGAATCAGGCGTCAGTACGTACGCCCCCGAACCGGCGGCGGACGAGATGTCGCCGGCCGAGCCTCAGCGGAAGTCCGTCCGCCGGTTCAGCCGTGCGTCCGTCGTCGGCGCGGCGCTGCTCCTGCTATTGCCAGGCGGCCTGGTCGCGGGCGCCGTGCGGCATTACCAAGCGGGGCAGGATGCGGCGGCAACGGCTAAGCAGCGCAGGGAGTTCGTGCCGAACGTGCGGGTTGCGCAAATCCGGCCGAGCGACGGCATCATGACAGTGTCGCTGCCGGCCACGACGACCGCCTTCGAGGCAGCAAACATTTTCGCCCGCACCAGCGGCTACATCGAAAAGCGCTATGTCGACATCGGAGACCAGGTCAAGGCGGGTACGCTGCTGGCCGAAATCACCGCGCCGGAGCTCGATCACCAGATATCGCAGGCCCAGGCGACGCTGGCGCAGTACCAGGCGACGCTGCATCAGACCGAGGCGAGCCACGAGCTGGCGCGCGTGACCAATGCCCGTGACTCCAGCCTCGTGACAAAGGGATGGTTGACCCAGCAGCAGGGCGACAACGACCGCCTGACACTTGCGGCACAGGAGGCCGCGGTGGGCGTCGCCCGATCCAATATTTCGGCGCAGGAAGCGCAGCTCAAGGTGCTCGGTCAGGAGAAGGCGTATCAACGTGTGATCGCGCCGTTCGATGGCGTCGTCACACAGCGCTTTATCGACAATGGCAGCCTGGTGCAGTCCGGCTCGACCATGATGTACACGATGATGCACAGCGACGTGATCCGCATCCAGCTCTATGTGCCGCAGGACGAAGCCATCGGCATCGAACCCGGCGTCAAGGCCGAGGTGCACGTTCCGGAAATACCGGATCGCGTTTTTCCGGGCACGGTCACTCGCTATGCGCGTGCCTTGCAGCCCGGCAGTCGCACGCTGCTCACCGAAATCGACGTACCGAATCCGGATGGTGCGCTCAGTCCCGGGATCTATTGCATCGTCGATCTGAAGATACCGCGGAAGACGCCGTCCTTTGTGGTTCCTGCCGACGCGGTCGTTTTCGACCAGAACGGCCTGCACGTCGCGCTCGTCAGGGACGGAATCGTGCACATGCAGAAGATTTCGATTGCGCGCGATTTCGGCAAGGAAGTTCTGATTGAGCAAGGCCTCAAGCGAGGGGACACCGTGATTCTCAACCCGATGGTGGATCTTGCCGAGGGCCGAAAGGTCACAACGCAAACCCAGCCAGCAAGCTCGTGACGGCGCCGCGGGACCGGAGCAACTCTAGCCGGAGCAATTTCGGAATGCGTATCGTTCTCGGGAGTCTTGCCGCGCTTTTGCTTGGTAGCGGGCAATGTCTGGCGCAGGTGTCGACCGTAGGCACAACGGAATTGGGGGTTCCGACCACGCCGGGGGCGATCGTCTCGTCTCCGCTCAGCGGACCGAGCCCATTCGTCAGTCTGTTTTCCCCCTTCACCGTCCCGGGAGCCCCGGCAACCACGCTGGCTGCTCCGCCATTGGCGCAGAATCCGACGCTTCCCGGCACGAGCTTGAGTTGTTCTCCCGATGTAGTCGCAGTGTCGCCATCCCAACTGTCCGTGGCCTCCGCCACCACGGCTGTTTCGGCGACCCCAGCGACCTCGATGGCGCAAGTCGTGACGACGACCGCGCCGCTGCTGGGCAACGCTCCGACGATGGCGGGCACAACCCTGCTGACAAGCCCGAGTCCAGTCGGGGTGACCTCCATGCCGATGTCCAGCGCAACGATGTCGACCCCCACGACGATGACCTCGCTTACAACCCAGACGCTGCAGTTGCCGCCGGCGCAGCCGGTGTCGATCGTGAGCGCGCCGAGCGGGAGCACGACAGGCACCATCTCAGCCGCGCCACCGCTCGGAAGCCTCTCAGGGGCCGGCTCATGCACGTCGTCTCCGGGAAACGCTCTGATGAGCTCCGCCGCTTTGCCGCTGGCGATCGGCGATATTCCGGCAAACCCGCCGCCGGGGGACATTCAGTCGCCGGTCGCTGACCTCGGCAGCACGAGTATTCAGCCTGCAATGACTGTCATGCCCACGCCGAATTCGGCCGCATGCAACGAAAGCGTCTCGATGAACCTTGCCAATCCCGCCATGATGCCACCGGCGAATGCGACCGGTGCCGCGGCCACACCCGGCGTGATGCCCCAGGGTTGTTGACGATTATTCTGTGGCCGCCACGCTGGCAAGCAATGCTGCTTCGCCTTGCTTACGTGCCGTTCCTTATGTCGCAAGAGGCTTTCCAAGCAACGCAAAGGCTTGTGCGCGGCCGGGTGATGACCGCTCCAATTCATTCCGAGGAAAGCGTGGTCTGCAACCGCATGACGCTTCAATACGAAGGGTAGACATACCATCGTATAGGCTTGCGACCCTTTCGAAATAGACGTGCGAACCTTCGTACAATCGAATTCAAATTTCGATCGACCTAGTTTTTTGGCAGGCGATCCGCGCGACAAAACGCGAAGAAAATCTCACGGCTTGATCCTGACCAAGGAAGGCGCCGATGCTTGTCACTCTTGTTGCCATCCTCTGCAACAGCAGCCAGCTCTGCTTGGAGAAAGTCGTTACCAATAGCGATCAGTCGAGCATCACGATGGCGGCCTGTCAGGTAAACGCACAGGCGGGCATTGCCGAATGGATCGCCCATGGTCCGTACCATGACTGGAAACTGCTGGGCTACAGATGTGTCATGGGCAAGTACATCCCGAAAAATGACGCGTGAACGATTGATCGAGCCGTTCGGTTCAGATCAATCGCATTGAGCTTGTCCCGCCTGAACATAGCTCGGGCGCGCGCGCTTGCTATCTCAGGGCAATTGCAATGCAGACTTGGCGGCGGGTGATGATGTTCAAGACACAACCAAGGTTCCGGGCCGTTCGATCGCTCTACATCGCCCGACCGGCCGTGATCTCTCATCAGCAGCAGCCTTTCGATACGCTCGACGTGACGCGTTTCTGCGGCCGAGGATCGGATTGGCCCTTATCGACGGAGCTTTGGCCTGAATCGACGGAGCTGTCCCGTTGCGGCCAGGCAGCCAGTTTCTAATTCTCAACTCATGCAACCCGAACCCGGAGTGAGTTTGATGTACCAGCTTCACTACTTTCCAAGCAATGCGAACGCGGCACCTCATATGGTGCTCGAAGAGATCGGCCAGAAATACGAGCTGTTTCTCGTCGACCGCGCGAAGAACGCGCAAAAGTCCAAGGAATATCTGAAGATCAATCCGAATGGCCGCATCCCGGCGCTGATCGACGGCGACCTGGTGCTGTTCGAGTCGGCAGCGATCGTACTTCACCTGGTTGACCGGCACCCCGAGGCAGGTCTGGCGCCCAAGGTGGGCACGCCGGAGCGCGCGAAATTCTATCAATGGATGACCTTCCTTACGAACTCGCTGCAGGAAGAGCTGATGATTTGGCAATATCCGGAGCGGCTGGCAGGCACTGATGCCGGCGCGACCGAGGTCGTCAAGCGTGGCGCGGAGAAGCGCGCGGAAAACTACCTCAACGTCATCGAGCAGCACCTCAATACAAACGGTCCGCTCTTTCTCGGTGAGACACTAAGCGCGGCCGATTTTTATCTGGTCATGCTCGCTCGCTGGGCCCGCCCGATGGCCAACCCGCCCCGTTCGCGGCCGAACATCGCAAAACTGCTCGACATCGTGACCGCTCTCCCCGCAGTCCGTCGTGCCTACGCGGGTGAGGGCGTCACTGCCGAAATCTGCTGAACAACCGAATCCGCCGACTTGTCGGCCCGACTTTCTGAACCAGGAGATTACAATGGACACACAGCCTGTAAGCCGGAACATGCCGGTACGAATGGATTTGCCGTTTGTTGGATTGACGACCTTTGCAGGCCAGCCTGCCTGCACCGACTGGGACAAGCTCGATGGCGCCGACGTTGCCATTCTGGGTATCCCGATCGATACGGCCTCGAGTTATCGCGTTGGAACCCGCTTTGGGCCGCGCGCGATCCGCGAAGTGTCGATGTTCCACGGTTTTGGCCCGGAAGGCGTCTTCGATTTCGAGGACGAAGTGACCTATCTCACTGCGGAAGAGGTCAAGATCGTCGATGCCGGCGACAGCGACGTCATCTACGCCGATACCAAGCGCAGCCTGGCGAACGCCGAACTGGCCGTACGCGCGCTGCTCGATGCCAAGACGATGCCATACATTCTTGGCGGCGACCACGCCATCACCATGGCGACGATCGCAGCCTATTCCGACGAGAAGCCGGTCCACATCGTGCATCTCGACGCGCATTTCGATTTCATCGACGAGCGCAACGGCATCACCTGGGGGCACGGTAGTCCGATGCGCCGCGCATCCGAAATGGCGCATGTGAAGGGCATTACGACGCTCGGGCCGCACAACATGGCCTCGGTCAGCAAGAGGGACTACGAGGCGGCGAAGGCCTATGGGACCCACGTGGTCCCTTTGAGGAAGTTTCGCGCGATCGGTGCGAAAGCCGCACTCGCGCACATTCCCGATGGCGAACGCGTTTACGTCTCGATCGATATCGACAGCTTCGATCCGTCGATCGCTCCGGGCACCGCGACAATCAGCCATGGCGGCTTCACCTATTACGAAGCCAAAGACCTTCTGCGCGAAGTAGCCAGGCGTTTCGAGGTGGTCGGCGCCGATTTTGTCGAGGTGTCGCCTCCTTACGATCCGTCCGGGATCACCGCGCTGCTCGCGGCTCGCACCAGTCTCGACTTCATCGGGTCCATCTTCCACGAGCGTGCGAAACGACGTCGCCAATCGTAACCCGTTGCAGCACGAATTTTCTGCCGGCGTTGCTCGTGCGGCGCCAGCAGCGACCGTCCATGAACCAATCCAACAGGAGCTTCCAATGAACGATACGACCAAAAGACCGTTTCTGACCCATGCCTCTGGCGCGCCGGTGACGGACAATCTGAACATACAGACCGCCGGGCCGCGCGGGCCCGCCTTGCTGCAAGACGTCTGGCTGATCGAAAAGCTGGCGCACTTCCACCGGGAAGTGATTCCGGAGCGGCGCATGCATGCCAAGGGCGCTGGTGCCCACGGCACGTTCACGGTCACACACGACATCACCCGTTACACCAAGGCCAAGATCTTTTCGAAGATTGGCAAGCAGACGCCGATGTTCGCCCGATTTTCGACCGTGGCCGGCGAGCGCGGCGCCGCGGACGCGGAGCGGGACATCCGTGGATACGCGCTCAAGTTCTACACCGATGAAGGCAACTGGGACGTAGTCGGCAACAACACGCCGGTGTTCTTCTTCCGCGATCCCTTACGTTTCATCGACCTGAACCACGCGATCAAGCGCCACCCCCGCACCGGAATGCGGGACGCGGATATGAACTGGGATTTTTGGACGCTGCTCCCCGAGGCGCTACACCAGGTGACGGTCGTCATGAGCGAGCGCGGCATTCCGAAAAGCTTCCGCCACATGCACGGCTTCGGTAGCCACACTTACAGCTTTATCAACGCGAACAACGAACGCGTCTGGGTGAAATTCCACTTCCGGACCCAGCAGGGCATCCAGAATTTGAGCGATGCTGAAGCCGAGGCACTGGTCGGCAAGGACCGCGAGAGTCATCAGCGCGATCTCTTCAACAGCATCGAACGCGGGGATTTCCCGCGCTGGACGCTGTTCATCCAGGTGATGACGGAAGATCAGGCGAAGAAGTTTGCCTTCAACCCGTTCGATCTGACCAAGGTCTGGCCGAAGGCAGACTATCCGCTGATCGAGGTCGGCTATTACGAACTCAACCGGAACCCGGAGAACTTCTTTGCCGAGACCGAGCAGGCGGCGTTCACGCCGGCCAACATCGTGCCCGGCATCGGCTATTCGCCCGACAAAATGCTGCAGGCCCGCCTGTTTTCCTACGGCGACGCGCAACGCTACCGTCTCGGCGTCAATCATCACCAGATTCCGGTCAACGCGCCGAAATGCCCGTTTCACAGCTACCATCGGGATGGTGCCATGCGCACCGATGGCAATCTTGGCGGTACGCCAAGCTATTGGCCCAACAGTCACGGCGAGTGGACGGACCAGCCCAAACTCAACGAGCCGTCGCTGGAGATCGAAGGTGCTGCCGCGCATTGGGATCATCGGGTCGATGACGACCACTGGCAACAGCCGGGCGATCTGTTCCGGAAGATGAATGCCACGCAGAAGCAGGTCTTGTTCGACAACACCGCGCGACAGGTCGGCAACGCTTCCCGGCTCGTCCAGGAGCGTCACGTGGCCAATTGCGCCAAGGCAGACCCGGCCTATGGCAAAGGTGTCGCCGACGCGTTAGTTAGCTTCGCGGCCGGCAAGCTCTAACTGGCCAGGCTGAAGTCGCCTCGCATGGCAGGTCCGCGCGCAATCGGCGCGGGCCTGCTGTGCTATGACAGGCGGTCTCGCATCCGGAGAACGAAATGGACCGCAAGCCGATTGTTATCGTCGTTCCGCAGAATGCGCAGTCACTGGACGTTGCTGGTCCACTGGACGCCTTTCTCGAAGCCAATCGGCAAGCTCCCGACAAATGCAATTACGCGGTGCGTCTGCTGTCGATCGGTCCGGACCGGGTGATCAAGGCTGGCGGAATGTCGCTTGTTGCCGACGGTTCGATTTTCGATGATGAGGGAGCGATCGACACCCTGCTGGTCGCGGGTACGCCGACCTATGCGCAAGCCGACGCTGAAACCGCTGTGCACACCTGGTTACGACGTCATGCTCCGCGAAGCCGCCGGCATGGTTCGGTCTGCACGGGCGCCTTCTTCCTGGGTGCCGCGGGCTTGCTCGACGGCCTTAACGTGACAACGCATTGGCAGCATGCAGCGGAACTGGCGGAGAGGTTTCCTGCGGCCAAAGTCACCCCGGATCAGATCTTCGTTCAGGATGGATCGCTTTGGACTTCGGCCGGCGTAACCGCGGGAATCGACCTTGCGCTGAAGCTGGTCGAGGACGATCACGGGCGTGACGTGGCTCTTTCGGTCGCGCGCCGGTTGGTCGTTTTCCTCAAGCGTCCAGGCGGCCAGTCGCAATTCAGTGCCCATCTTGCGGCCCAGATCGCAACCGAGGGGCGGATCCAGGCGGTTCAGCACTGGATTCTTGATCATCTGCCGCTCGAGTTGACGGTGAAGACGCTTGCTTCGCGTGCCGGGATGAGCCTGCGCAATTTTAAGCGCGTCTTTCAGCGCGAAGCGGGGATGACTCCGGCGGATTTTGTC
>DATHPL010000368.1:0-2125 GCA_035483915.1 Bradyrhizobium sp. | reverse complement strand
GGGCTATCCCTGCTTCCGTTTGCGCGGGCATTATTTCGTCATCGCCACCATCGTGATCGCCGAGACCGCGCTCCTGTTGTTTCAGAACTGGGATTGGGCCGGTGCCGCGCTTGGTATCGACATTCCCGTGCGCGGCGACAGTTGGCTCAAGTTCCAATTTGTCCGCAGCAAGCTGCCTTACTTCTATTTCGCGCTCGCGCTTGCTTGTGTCGCTTGGCTCGTAACCTGGTGGCTGGAAGACTCGAAGTGGGGCTACTGGTGGCGCGCGGTGAAGGATAATCCGGATGCCGCCGAAAGCCTGGGCGTGGTGGTGTTCAATTCCAAGATGGGCGCGGCCGCGGTCTCGGCCTTTCTCACTGCGATCGGCGGCAGCTTTTACGCGCAATTCGTCTCCTATATCGACCCCGAAAGCGTCATGGGGTTTCAGTTCTCGCTTTTGATGGCGTTGCCGGCGGTGCTGGGCGGCATCGGCACCTTGTGGGGCCCGGTGCTGGGCGCCGTCATTCTGATTCCGCTCACCGAATTGACACGCTCTTATATCGGCGGCTCCGGCCGCGGCGTCGATCTGATCGTCTACGGCACGCTGATCGTTTTGATCTCGCTGGCGCGACCCGAGGGGCTGGTCGGATTGTTTTCGCCCCGGCGCAAGGAAGCCGCCCGATGACGGCGCTGCTCGAAATCCCGCTCCTTGAAACCCGAGGCATCTGGCAGCGCTTCGGTGGCCTCGTTGCCAACAGCGACGTCTCGATCTCGGTCGGGCGCGGCGAGATTGTCGGGCTGATCGGCCCCAACGGCGCCGGCAAGTCGACCTTGTTCAATCTGATCGCCGGTGTGTACACGCCCACCCAAGGCTCGATCATTTTTGACGGCGAGGATGTCACCCGCCTGTCGGCCGCCGAACGCTGCGAACGCGGTGTCGGACGCACCTTTCAAGTGGTCAAAAGCTTCGAGACCATGACGGTGATCGACAATGTCATTGTCGGTGCGCTGATCCGCACCACCGTGATGCGTGAGGCCCGCCGTAAAGCCCATGAGGTGCTGGAATTCTGCGGGCTGGCGGCACGGGCCGATACGCTGGCGAGCCAGTTGATCCCGTCGGAAAAACGTCGCCTCGAAGTCGCACGTGCGCTCGCGACCGAGCCGAAGCTGCTATTGCTCGACGAAGTCCTCACCGGGCTGACGCCGATCGAGGCCCAGACCGGCGTTGAGCTGGTTCGAAAGGTTCGCGCCACCGGCGTCACGGTGCTGATGGTCGAGCACGTCATGGAAATCGTGATGCCGCTGGTCGATCGCGCGATCGTGCTCGATCTCGGCAAGGTTCTGGTCGAGGGCAAGCCCACCGACGTCGTTCGCGATCCGAAAGTGATCAGCGCCTACCTTGGGGATCGTCATGCTGTCGGTGCGTGAAATCACCACCGCCTATCAGGGGCTGGTCGCGATCTCACAGGTCTCGATCGAGGTCGAGAAGGGTGAAGTCGTCTGCGTGGCGGGCGCCAATGGCGCCGGCAAATCGACGTTGTTAAAGACCATTGCGGGCGCCGAGCGACCGCGTTCCGGCAGCGTCACCTTCGACGGCGACCGGATCGACGGCATGGCGCAGCACATGATCACCGCGCGCGGCATCGCCTATGTTCCGGAAAATCGCCGGCTGTTTCCGCGGCTTTCGGTGCGCGACAATTTGCGACTCGGCAGCTATCTCTACCGCGGCAAATCGGATCGCGAACAACCGCTTGAGCTGGTGTTCAAGCTGTTTCCACGGCTTTCCGAACGGCTCGATCAGCGCGCCGAGACTCTTTCCGGCGGCGAGCAGCAGATGCTCGCGATCGGACGGGCGCTAATGACCCGGCCGCGGCTTTTGATGCTGGACGAGCCCTCGCAAGGCATCATGCCGAAACTGGTCGATGAGATCTTTCAGGCCGTCAAACGCATCCGCGATATCGGCGTGACCGTGCTGATCGTCGAGCAGCGCATTGCCGAATGCCTTGAAATCGCCGACCGCGCCTACATCCTGCAAACCGGCCGCTTGCAGATGCAGGGGACCTCAAGCGAGATCAAAAGCAATCCGGATGTACGCAAGGCGTATCTGGGATTGTGATCCTCATCCCGAGGAGCCGCGAAGCGGCGT
>DATHPL010000367.1:0-2154 GCA_035483915.1 Bradyrhizobium sp. | reverse complement strand
TTTTTACTTTGGCCCGTCAAAGTGACCGCAGTCGGTTGTTTAGTCCCGCGTCGCCGGCAGCGTCGCCTGAGTCAGAGTATTTGAGTCATGGTTGTGTCGCGTCGCGGGGCGTCTGCAAGGGCGCCCCGCACTAAATTTGAGCTCCAATCCGATAGCCGCATCATCCTTGGCGATTGCGTCGCCGAGATGTCAAAGTTACAGGCCGGCTCCGTCGATCTCGTCTTCGCCGATCCGCCTTACAATTTGCAGCTCAAGGGCGATCTCAAACGTCCCGACGAATCCCACGTCGATGCGGTCAACAACGACTGGGACAAATTCTCATCCTTCGCCGCCTATGATGACTTCACCCGCGCCTGGCTGCTCGCCTGCCGCCGCATCATGAAGCCATCGGCGACGATCTGGGTGATCGGCTCCTATCACAATATCTTTCGCGTCGGCGCGATCATGCAGGACCTGGGCTTCTGGGTGCTCAACGACATCGTCTGGCGCAAGACCAATCCGATGCCGAATTTCCGCGGCCGCCGCTTCACCAATGCGCACGAGACCATGATCTGGGCGGCGCGCGACGAGAAGGCCAAGGGTTACACCTTCAATTACGAAGTGCTGAAGGCCGCCAACGAGGACGTGCAGGCGCGCTCGGACTGGCTGATCCCGTTATGCACCGGCGAAGAGCGACTCAAAGGCAGCGACGGGAAGAAGGTGCATCCGACCCAGAAGCCCGAAGGTCTGCTGGCACGCGTGCTGCTGTCATCTTCAAAACCGGGCGACCTCGTGATCGACCCTTTCAACGGCACCGGCACCACAGGCGCGGTGGCAAAACGCCTCGGCCGCCGTTATATCGGCTTCGAGCGCGATAAAACCTATGCGGCCGCGGCCGAAGCCCGTATTGCCGATATCGAGCCGCTGCCGGAGGCGACGCTGGCGCCATTCATGACCGCGCGCGAGGCACCTCGGGTAGCGTTCTCCGAACTGATCGAGCGCGGCATGATCTCGCCGGGCGCTAAACTGGTCGACGCCAAGAAGCGCCATGGGGCGCTGGTGCGTGCCGACGGCGCCATCATGCTTGGCGACAAGGTCGGCTCGATCCACCGCATCGGTGCGGTGGCGCAAGGCGCGGAAGCCTGCAACGGCTGGACCTTCTGGCATGTCGAAACCAAGCAGGGCCTCAAGCTGATCGATGAACTGCGCGCCGAAATCCGCAGCGAGATGGCCGCGGGCTGAGTTTTCATCTTCAATTTTCAAACAACCGCTTTCGAACCTCATGGTTCGAGACGGCGCTTAGCGCCTCCTCACCATGAGGTTCAAACGCCCCCGCTTGTCACGACCTCATCCTGAGGAGCCGCGTAGCGGCGTCTCGAAGGATGGCCACAACGAAAGAGACACACCCTCGCCTTCCCGCGGCGCAATTCGCCCGGGCTTTGCCTAAACATTGTCCCTCGATAATTGGAGGGCGCAGGGAATGCCGGGCGCTCGATGCGCCCGCAGCCTTGTGTGCAAAGTAAAAAGCACACAAGCGTAGTCACCACGGTCACACCGGAAAACGCCCGGCATTCCCCGCGCAATGGTTTTAACGGTTTCCTTCGTGCTCTCCCCGGTGACCGGCTTGTTTGTCACCGTCGCTTGCAGCTTTCACCGCCAACTTGATGCCAGCGTCGGGGCATCAGGACCACACGACTTCGCCGTCCGCAGGACCGCGCGCTCGTCAGCCGCGCTTCCTGCGTCCACCGCATCCCGCACCGACGTTCGTGACGACCGCGAAGCGCCCCTCCTGATCAGGCACAGGACGCGCGAAGAGGAACCACTGATTTGCCCGTCGGCGCAAGCGCATATTTCGCATCAAGGCCGAACGAGCAAACCCACTTGAATGGATTTTCGAATTCGCGTTTTTGGCGCAGCTATAGCAAGGCAACGCAGTGGATCAGCCGCCTGATGCTTCAAATTCACTTCTGCTTTCGGCCGAACGGCGGACACGACCGGATCCCGACGCGGTAGCGATTGATCCACAACGGGCACTGTCGGGTGACGCACTCCTGATCGTAATGCGCCGTGCCGGCAAGGAAGATCGAGCGACTATGTGAAGGCTCATTGCCCATAAACCAGCTCTTAACCTAACTCGGCTTATCTAGATGTGGGCATCGGGGGTGCGTGGGCTGG
>DATHPL010000366.1:0-2732 GCA_035483915.1 Bradyrhizobium sp. | reverse complement strand
ATATGACGCACGGCGGCCGCCGACGAGATCGACACCGGGATGAAGTGCATGATGTGGGCGATGTTGTAGGACACCTCCCAGAACGCGCTCTCGAACGTCACGAAGGTCCCGATGGTGATCTGGCCCTTGGTGGCGAGGTAGGCGCCGATCGCGAGCACCACGAGGTGCAGCAACAGGACCGAGATCGTCACGGTACGTTCGACCATGGTCGAGAGAAACGCCGCCGACGCAATTTTCCGCCGTGCGTCGTCGTTGCGCATCGTGAACCAGCCGAGTGTCTTGCGCTGAAGCATGAAGGCCTTGACCACCGCCTGGGTTGCGATGTTCTCCTGCACCATGCCGAGCAGCGTCGACTCATTGAGCTTCTGCTCGTAATTGGCCTGCACGGCCTTGGGCGTCAGGATACGCGGGCCGATCAGCGTGATCGGAAACACCAGCAGCGAAATCGCGGCGAGTTGCCAGTTCAGAAACAGCATCAGAATGATGCCAGCGATCAATTCGAGGAACGGCAGCGCGGCGGTGTTGGCGAAGCCCTTGATCGTCCCTTCAATGGCCGACATGTCCACTGAAAACCGCGACAGGATTTCGCCGCGCTTGGTGCGTGCGAAGAAGGCCGCGGGCAAGCCCTGGACGTGTTCGAACAACCTCGTCCGCACGTCCGAAATCAGCGAAGCCGCAAGCGTGGCGTCCCATCGCTCGTACCAGACCGCGACGATCGAGGTGATGATGCCGGCAACTGCCAGCACCGAGAGGATCTTGATCAGCGCCTCAAAATCTTCCTCACCGAGCGCATCGTCGATCAGGAACTTCAGGCTCAGCGGCATAATGACGTTGAACAACGTCTCGACCAGGACGCCGAGGCTGACAAGCGCAAGTATTTTCTTGTAGTTCTTCAGGAAGGGTTTGACGAAACCGTAGATCGTCGCGAGCGCGCCGGCGGCTTCCTTGGCGGTATAGACAACGAGTTCCTCGTCGTCCTCGTCATCGTCAAGTTCAAGCTCGTCGCCCTCATCTTCTTCGTCATCGTCCGCCGGCAGCTTGGACTCGATGCCAGTCGTCAACTTCTTCTCCGCCTCCGAAGCGTCCGCAGACGCTGCGACAGGTTCGCCTGACGGGGAAGGCCTGGAAGCCATAAAACCAACCGAAGCTGCACGGCCGGCATGACCGCAAAGAATGAGGGGAAAGTGCTACGCCCGCTATCCTATGCGATCGGCGCGCGTTCAGCAAAAAAATTGGTGCAGGTAACCTTACCGCTCGCGCGCACCTTGCGAAGTCGTGCTTCATCGCAACGCACACCGTCACAAAGTCGCCGCTCGCAGCGTAGCGACCTCGGATCGGCGGACCTAATCTCCGTCCTCAACCTTATCGAAGAACGAATAACGCAAGGAGTCGGAGTCGGCATACCACTGGCTAGGGCCCTTGTTGGCCGCCAGTGTCGCCGCCCACACCGCGTCGGTACAGTCGTGGCGATGCATCGAAAGATCGAAACCGTTGCCGAAGAACAACTCCGACCATTCCCACCAGGTGCCGAGCTTCTTGACCCCGCGCAACAAATCGTAACGATCGATCAAAGCCGCCGGCATGTCTGATGTCACCGAGCCGAACACCAGCCCGGTCCTGACGACACGATTGAGTTCGCGAATGGCCGTTGCAACGCGCTTTTCGGCAACATGGCAAAGACTGGTCTCGAACACGAAATCGAATTCGCCGTCCTTGAACGGCAGATCGACGATCGATCCGAGCTTGTTGAATTTTTTCAATTCCTTTGGCGTCTTGGCGTGGATCGCGCGGTTGTTCTCGATGCCCCAGGCATCAATTCCCTGCGCCCGCAGCGCGCCGACGAGTTCGCCGCTGGCCGATCCGGCGATCAAGAGCTTGTAGCCTTTCGCCCGCTTCCAGACGATCTTGATGAGGTCCATCAGAAAAACAGGATCGGTGAACTGGCTCCAGACCTGGTGGTACGGTCCAAGCCCGCGGTAATTTTCGAAATAGTCGCGATCGATCTTGTCCGACCGCGGCTGGCCATTCGCACCGTGCGCGCGGCGCAGCCGCATCATTTCGGTCAGGATGATGTCGGTCGCCGCATCGGAAGAATCGAGCAAGCCGTTCAGCGTCGAATCGAACAGGTAATCGCCGACCAGAACCAGGCCCGGATGCTGCTTGGGGTCCGGCCGGTGGTTGGTCATGACGTCACGCGCCGGCATGCCGCCGGGCAGTGCGTTGACCGATGACAGCCAGCGATGGGTCTTACCCTCGATGAAATGCTCGCGCGCATCACCGAACGAAGCCGGCAACGACTTGAGCGCAGCATCGATCAGCGCCTTGTCGTCGAGATTGGCGAAGGCGAGCGCGTCGGAACCCGCGATCAGCCAGTTGAGCACGCCGTGACGGCCGACGTCGTGGCGGGAGCCTTCGTTGTAGACACAGCAGCCGCCGAAGGCTTCCGACATGAACCAGGAGCCCGGGATCTTGTCGCCCCAGAACGGCGAATCGAACAGGATCGAAACACGCAGATAATGCGCGGGCCGGTCGAAATAAGAGACGTGCTTAACCATCGATTGGCGCAGGCCTTCGCCGTCCCAGCCCATGGTGGCGAGCCAGGAATGCGGCAGGCACATCAAAACGAGATCGAAATCCCGCGTCTCCGGGCCCTTGCCGTTCATCATGTTGAGCTGGTAGCGGCCGGCCGCCGTCTTGCCGACCTTGAGGACGCGATGATTGAGCTGGATATC
>DATHPL010000365.1:0-4161 GCA_035483915.1 Bradyrhizobium sp. | reverse complement strand
ACCCCGCTGGACCAGACCGTCTCCAGCGCCACGATCACGCTGCCGCGAAACGACATGCGACCGCCATGCAACGCATTGGCCTCGATCGGATCGATTTCGCGCGCCGGCCGCCTGCGCGCCAACAGCAGGAAAGCGATGCCTAGGAGGAACCCGCCAAGGCTTGGAACCAGCAAGGCGCGGACAGGATCGATCGAGACCTGGCTTGAGAGGCGATCACCAGCCCTGAGATCGAACAGCGCCATGTGGAGCATATCGACAGCCGCGCTCATGGCGGCCACCACCAATCCGCCGATGGCACCAACGATCGCCGCCAGAATCACCAGGCTGGTCTCGTGGGCCCGGACAAAGGCCCGGAGCCGCCGGGGCGCCTCGAGATAAGGGGACCTGGTGATCATTTTGCCGTGTCCCTTCGCGGCTCCCTTATGCCGCCCGCTTCGTTTAGCGGCCTTATGGCAGCCTTGTAGCGGTGTTGTAGCGGCCCGGGCGGTGCCCTCGCAATCCGCAACCAGCGAGCCTGCTGGGGCGGATAAGCCAGTCTACGCTCTTCACAATCCCGTCACGCTGCATGTAGTATGTCAACTCATGCTGCTTCGCAGCTATATGGAGGCCGGGAGCGTTACTTGAACGCACATGTCTCACAAGGCGGTTGGCCGGTATTGGTGCTGAATGCGGATTTCCGGCCGCTGAGTTATTACCCGCTGTCGCTGTGGTCGTGGCAGGACGCGATCAAGGCCGTGTTCCTCGACCGCGTCAACATCGTCGAGCACTACGACCGCGCCGTCCGCAGCCCGACATTCGAGATTCAACTGCCCAGCGTCGTGTCGCTGAAGTCTTTCGTCAAGCCGACCACGCATCCGGCCTTCACCCGTTTCAACGTCTTCCTGCGCGATCGCTTCGTCTGCCAATATTGCTTGTCTGCCGACGATCTCACCTTCGATCACATCATTCCGCGCAGCAAAGGCGGCCAGACCACCTGGGAAAACGTGGTGGCGGCGTGCTCGCCATGTAACTTGCGCAAGGGCAATCTGACGCCGCAGCAGGCGCGGATGTTTCCGAAGCAGCATCCGTTTGCACCGACCGTGCATCAGCTTCACCGCAACGGCCGGCTGTTCCCGCCAAACTATCTGCACGATAGCTGGCTCGATTATCTCTATTGGGACACCGAGCTCGATCCGTAGACTTATGGGCTCGCGTGGCGGCTACGCCGCGCACAAGTTGCCTGCTGACGCCGGCGATCCGGCGAGAGCACGTCGAAATTCAGGATCGACGCACGTCAATTCGGCGCGGAAGCAAAGCCCCCGCGCCGATTTAACCCGTTCAAACGCGCTGAGGCGCGATCAGAAGAAACCGGGGCTGATGTCGAGGCCGCTCGTCGCCATGCAGGCGAACACGACCAGAGCCAGGCCACACATCACCGCCATCACGTTGACGATGAGCTTGTCGACCGCCGCCGGAGCGGCTTCGTTGGAAATTTTCGTAACGCTATCCATTTTTGCCCCCTGATAAAAATTTGCATGAAATTCCAGGGGCCAATGCTAGTTGCGAACTCTTTATGCAAGCTTGCGGCATATCGTTAACCCAGCGAAAGCTTAACAAGGAGATACGTGGCTGCCTTGTTGCCGAGTTTTTCATTCGCGATCCGATACATACGAATGCCTGAAGCGACCGGTAAACCTGCCACGCAAGGCCTTTCCCGAAGAAAATTTGCGGCATAATATCGTTACCAGTTCTTTGCAGACTCCAAATCGCCGCCCGGGCGAAGCTGCGGATGCCGTTTTGGGAGATTTTCCATGCCCGCCCTCACAGAATGGAAGGTGCCGCCGGCGAACCAACCCCGCAGCGCCGATTATGCCTTCGACCTCGACCATGCACTCGCCTCGATCGTCGGTGTGCATTCGATCATTCCGCCCGATGCGTTCACCGCCGATACGCTCGGCGTCGAGCGCGCCGGTAACGGCGTCATCATCGATGACGGCCTGGTGCTGACCATCGGATATCTCATCACCGAGGCAGAGGCCGTCTGGCTGCATGTCGGCGACGGCCGCGTGGTGCAGGGCCACGCGCTCGGATTCGATGCGGTGACCGGTTTCGGGCTCGTGCAGGCGCTCGGCCGTCTTGATCTCGATCCCCTGCCGATCGGCTCGTCCGCGGCGACAGCCGTCGGCGATCGGGTCGTGATGGGAGGCGTCGGCGGTCGCACGCGGTCGGTGGCGAGCCAGATCGTCGCCAAGCAGGAATTTGCCGGCTATTGGGAATACATGCTGGATGAAGCGATCTTCACCCACCCCGCCCATCCCAATTGGGGCGGCACCGGACTGCTTTCGGAACGCGGCGAACTGATCGGCATCGGCTCGCTTCAGCTCGAGCGTGAGCGGGACAACAGGCCCGAACATGTCAACATGGTGGTGCCGATTGATCTCCTGAAGCCGGTGCTCAATGACTTGCGCAAATTCGGTGGTGTCAACAAACCGGCGCGTCCGTGGCTTGGAATGTATACGACAGAGATCGACAACCGCGTCGTCATCGTCGGCATTTCCGCGAAAGGACCGGCGGCCGGCGCCGAACTCAAGGCAGGCGACGTGATCCTCGCCATCAATGGCGATAAAATCACCAGCCAGGCGGGCTTCTACCGCAAGCTCTGGGCGCTCGGGACCGCCGGCGTTGACGTGCCGCTGACGGTGCACCATGAGGGCGTCACCTTTGATGTCGTGCTGGCATCGACCGACCGGGCGCGCCTCCTGAAAGCGCCGCGTCTCCATTAAGTGCGGCCGATGAGTGAGGCCATGATCGACGACGTGGTGGCGGTGTTGCCGCCGCTTTTGCAATCGCTCGAAGCGCTCGGTTTCGTTGCGCGGCATTTTCATCCGCCCTCCTTCGACCGTGTGATGGAAGCCGCCGGCCGGCCGGACGAGGAATTGAGCGCGGTCCGTCCGAGATTGGCCGATTGGCCTGCGGAGTTTTCCGACCTGAACAGTTCGCTCGAAACCGCAAGCGATGCGGCGCTATCGGCATTTTCCGGGCTGCGTGCGGTACAGGCCGGCCAGGGCGACATTACGCTGGCCTTTCGGGCGCTGCGCCAGTTGCCTCGTGCGGAGGAGGCGCTGTATCCGCTCTCGGCAAAATTTCCGCCGGTGAGCAGCTTTTTCCTCAATCCCGAACTTTGCGAGGATGCCGACCTGCTGGCGCGGCTGGCCGTGCCCGCCAATGAGGCGACCGGCATCACCCACGACCACAACGAGCCGAAGAGCCGCGGCGGCTTTTCGCTTTACGTGCCGGAATATTATACGGCCGATCGTACCTGGCCGCTGGTGATGGCGCTGCATGGCGGCAGCGGCAATGGCCGCGGCTTTCTGTGGCGCTGGCTGCGCGATGTCCGGAGTTTGGGCGCGATCCTCGTCACACCCACGGCCATGGGAAGCACCTGGGCGTTGATGGGAGAAGACGTCGATACACAGAATCTCTCGCGGATTCTCGATTCCGTGCGCCGCCGCTTCAACATCGATCCCAAACGATTGCTGCTGACGGGAATGAGCGATGGCGGCACGTTCAGCTATGTCACCGGGCTCGAGAGCGCCTCGCCCTTCACCCATCTGGCGCCGGTCGCCGCGACGTTTCATCCGCTGATGGCCGAAATCGCCGACGCCAACAGACTACGCGGCCTGCCTATCCATATCGTGCACGGCGCGCTCGACTGGATGTTTCCGGTGCAGACGGCGCGCCAAACCCGCGACCTGCTGATCGCGGCCGGCGCCGACGTCACCTACCGCGAGCTCGACAACCTCAGCCATTGCTACCCGCGCGAGGTGAACGCGCCGATCCTTCAGTGGCTGGCCGGCGACCGTTAAGAATTACACCAGGCCGCCATTGGCGCGCAGCACCTGGCCGTTGACCCATCCGCCATCGGGACCCGCAAGAAAGGAAACGACGGCAGCGATATCGTCCGTCGTGCCGAGCCGTTCCAGCGGCGGCATCTTCGCCATGCGCTCGACCAGTTCCGGCGATTTGCCGGTGAGGAAAAGTTCGGTCGAGACCGGGCCCGGCGCCACCGCATTGACCGTGATTTGGCGGCCGCGCAATTCTTTCGAAAGAATGGCCGTCATCGTCTCGACCGCGGCCTTGGTTGCGGCATAGACGCTGTAGGTCTCGAGCTTGGTGCCGACG
>DATHPL010000364.1:0-1606 GCA_035483915.1 Bradyrhizobium sp. | reverse complement strand
GCGTTCATGGTCGAGGCGGTGCCCATGGTGTTGCAGTGGCCGACCGACGGTGCGGAGGAAGCCACAATGGTCATGAATTGCTCGTAGTCGATCTCGCCGGCGGCAAGCTCCTCGCGCGCCTTCCAGACCACGGTGCCCGATCCGGTGCGCTGGCCTTTGTACCAGCCGTTGAGCATCGGCCCGCCGGAAAGAACGATGGCCGGCAGGTTGACGGTGGCGGCAGCCATCAGACAGGCCGGCGTGGTTTTGTCGCAGCCCGTGGTCAGCACCACCCCGTCCAGCGGGTAGCCGAACAGGATTTCGACCAATCCGAGATAAGCGAGGTTGCGGTCCAATGCCGCAGTCGGCCGTTTTCCGGTTTCCTGGATCGGGTGCATCGGGAATTCCATCGCGATGCCGCCCGCGGCCCTGATTCCTTCGCGCACCCGATGCGCCAGTTCGAGGTGATGACGGTTGCAGGGCGACAGGTCGTTTCCGGTCTGGGCAATGCCGATAATGGGCTTGCCGGACTGCAGTTCTTCCCGTGTCAGGCCGTAGTTGAGATAGCGCTCGAGATAGAGCGCGGTCATTCCAGGGTTATGGGGGTTGTTGAACCACTCGCTGGAACGGAGTTTGCGCCTGGTGACGCCGGTTAGCGGCTTGTTCATGGTTTCTCCCGCAGCGCACACGCCTTAATTTTGTGCGCTCTCATTTTGGCCGGCAATGTCGCATGTCGAGGTGCGCTTCGCAACGGTCCGCGCCCCTCGGGCCTCGCCTACGACTTTGATCCAAGGACACAATCGCAAAAGTCTGGTATGACCCGGTCAAATAGCGGCCGGCCGTCTAACGGCCGGAAATCTGTTCGGGAGGGTGTGGATGTCGTCTGTGCAAATCCGCGACGTGCGGAAATCTTTTGGCGGCTTTGAGGTGCTGCACGGCGTCACGATCCCGATCGAGGATGGGGCCTTTGTCGTGCTGGTCGGCCCCTCCGGCTGTGGCAAATCCACCTTGCTGCGGATGCTCGCGGGCCTCGAAAACATCACTTCGGGCACGATTTCGATCGGCGACCGCGTCGTCAACAACATTCAGCCCAAAGAACGCGACATCGCGATGGTGTTCCAGAACTATGCGCTCTATCCGCATATGACGGTCGCCGACAATATGGGATTCTCGCTGAAACTCCGCGGCGCCAATCCCGACGAGATCAAGAAGGGTGTCGCCCGTGCCGCCGAGATCTTGGCGTTGACGCCGCTGCTCGACCGCTACCCCCGGCAACTGTCCGGCGGCCAGCGTCAGCGCGTGGCGATGGGGCGCGCCATCGTGCGCGACCCGCAGGTATTCCTGTTCGATGAGCCGTTGTCGAACCTCGACGCCAAGCTGCGCGTGGCGATGCGCACCGAAATCAAGGAACTGCATCAGCGGCTGAAGACGACGACCGTCTATGTGACGCATGATCAGATCGAAGCCATGACTATGGCCGACAAGATCGTGGTGATGCATGACGGCATCGTCGAGCAGATCGGCTCGCCGCTCGAACTTTACGACCGGCCGGACAACCAGTTCGTCGCGAGCTTCATCGGCTCGCCGGCGATGAATTTCCTCAAAGGCAAGGTCAAGGCCAACGGCA
>DATHPL010000363.1:0-6494 GCA_035483915.1 Bradyrhizobium sp. | reverse complement strand
GGGCGGCCCTACCGATGCCCTCGTCCGCACTCTGAGCGAGCGAATGCAGCACTCGCTGGGTCAGCCGCTGATCGTCGAAAATGTGACCGGCGCGGCCGGGACGATCGGCGTCGGGCGCGTCGCACGCGCGGCTCCGGACGGCTATACGGTCAGCGTCGGTCATTGGAGCACCCACGTCATCAACGGTGCGCTGTACCCGCTGCCGTTTGATCTCTTGAAAGACCTCGAGCCGATCGCGTTGCTCACCAGCTATCCGATGCTGCTCCTCACCAAAAACGACGTGCCGGCCAAGAACCTGACGGAGCTGACGTCATGGCTGAAGGCGAACCAGGACAAAGTCTCCGTCGGCACCATCGGGGTCGGCAGCGCCGCACACGTCGCCGCCGTGTACTACGAGCGTCTGGCGGGCCTGAAATTCCAGTTCGTGCCCTATCGAGGTGCAGCACCTGCCTTGCAGGATCTGATGGGTGGACGCATCGATTTGCTGTTCGATCATCTGCCTAATGCACTGCCGCAAGTGAGGGAGGGAAGGGTCAAGGCTTATGCGGTGACCGCCAATACCCGCTCACCGACCGCGCCGGATATCCCGACGGTCGACGAGGCCGGTCTGCCCGGTCTCTACATCAACATCTGGTACGGCCTCTGGGTCCCTAGGGGAACGCCGAGCGAGATCAAGACCAGGCTCAATCTCGCTGTTGTGGAAGCACTCGCCGACCCGAAGGTCCAGCATCAGCTCACTGAGCTCGGTCAGGTGATCCCGCCGCGCGACCAGCAGACGTCCGAAGCGCTGGCAAGCTATCAGAAAGCCGAAGTCGAGAAGTGGTGGCCGATCGTCAAAGCCGCCGGCATGAAGGGCGAGTAGGGTTCAAAGCCGCAGGAATTGACCCGGCTTCGGTTCGCCGTGCGCCAGTCTGTGTCGCCGCTCCGGTAGTCGCTAGCGGGGATGGCGGGCGTTGACGCCGGTTCGCGCTAGGTATCGATGCCTTTACCCGAACTTTCCCGGCTGCTGATCACCGCAAACGTGGTGATTGATCCGAGCAGGACCAGAAAAATTGAAATCGGCCACGTTGTACCGCCGTTCCAGCCCACTACGGCCGCGGCGACAAGCGGGGTCAGGCCGCCGCCAAGCGCGGCGCCAATCTGAAAGCCGAGCGATATTCCGGAATATCGCACCTTCGTTCCGAACAGCTCTGGCATGAAGCTGGCGTGGAGGGCGAACACGGTGCCTTGGCAGATGCTTATTCCAATCACAATCGCCAGGAGAACCAATGTTGGGTTGCGTGTTTCGAGCAGCCAGAAAAGCGGGAATGCGAACAAGATTCCAAAGATGGTCCCAAACAAGTAGATGGGCCGGCGCCCGACGCGGTCTGACAGCCATCCCGTTATCGGCATGATGAAAAGTTCGCACAAAGTTGCCAGCGTCACCGCGTCAAGAATGAACGCCTGGCTCATTCCAAGTTGCCCCGTGAGGTAGGCGACAGCGAATACCGAGAGGATGTTGACCCAGGCAACCTCCGTCACCTTGATGCCGATCGCAATTAATGTCTCACGCCTGTAAGTTGTGAGCACATCAACGAGTGGAATGCGCGCCGTCTTCTTGGTGGCGCGCATTCGTTCGAAGGCGGGCGTTTCGTCCAAATTCATACGGATGAAGACCCCGACCATGATCAGGAGGACACTCGCCAGAAACGGCAGCCGCCAGCCCCAGCTCAGGAATTCGGATTCCGGCAAGCGCGTGGCAAGCGCGAATACTCCGGTCGCAATCAGCCGTCCGAGCGGGTTACCCATCTGGACGATGCTGCCGAACAAGCCCCGTCGGTTTGGCGGTGCGGTTTCGGCAACCATCAACACGGCCCCGCCCCACTCACCTCCCAGTCCAATCGCCTGTATTATCCGCAATACGATGAGGAAGATCGGCGCCAGGATACCGATTTGTTGGTAACTCGGCAAAAAGCCGACAAGGAACGTCCCGCCGCCCATCAACATGATCGAGATCACGAGCATTGATCGTCGGCCGATACGATCGCCAAAGTGGCCGAATACGATGCCGCCCAGTGGGCGGGCAAGATATCCGACGGCGAAGACGCTAAATGCGGCGAGTGTACTGACGACCGGATCGTCGGCCGGAAAGAAAGTCTTGCCGAAAACCAGAGCAGCCGCCGTCCCGTAAATGAAAAAGTCGTACCATTCGATGATCGTGCCGAACGCGCTTGCGAGCACGACCTTCCTGGCCGGTGGCGCCAGTCCCGCTTGATTGTTGACGAGCCCGGTCAACGATCCCTGCACGGCATCGGCCATCTGACACTCCATCAGCCTGAACGAGACGAACTTGCCCCGGTACGGGGCGGGCGGCAGTTCAATCGATTACGTTTTGGTCGTGCCGAAGAATTCGACGCGCGTAATATGCGAAGGTCGCAGCTATCGCGCTGCGCTTTAGGCGATAGTCGTGGGCTTCCTGTGCGAGCGCAGGATCGATGGGAAGGATGGTACCGGCGGACATCGCCAGCAGTTGGAGTTTGGCGGCGCGCTCGATAAACATTGCGAGGATCGACGCTTCCTCAATCGTTTCGCAGGCCGCAAGCTGGCCATGGTGGGCGAGAAGAATCGCGCGCTTATGCCCGAGCGCGTCGGAGATTATTCGTCCCTCTTCGTCTCCGATCGGCGTCCCCGGCCATTCACGAAGCCAGGCACAGTCTTCGTGGAACAGGGTGGTATCCATGTGTGAGACGACGAGCGGCACTCCAATCATGGACAACGCGGAAACGTGGGGTGCGTGCGTGTGCACGATAGCTTTGACCTGCGGCCGCGCACGATAAATCCACAGATGAAAGCGATTTGACGGATTTGGCATCCCGTCGCCTTCGAGCACGTTGAGGTCGTCATCCACCAGCAGGAGATTGTCCGAGCGGATCTCGTCGAAACCCAGACCGAAGCGCAACATGTAATAGGTACCCGGTGCCTCGCCTCGGGTGGTCGCCTGGCCGGCAAGTCCGGAATCGTGCCCTTCCGCAGCGAGTATGCGACAGGTGAGGGCGAGCTTCTGGCGCGACGACCACTCCGGCAAAACGAAGTGTTGCTTCATTCGCTCGGTGGTCTGGCGGTGATATGTATCCTTGTCTCTCGTGACGACGTTCATGATTATCCTCACCATGCGGAAGGTTTAGGATACAATAAATCACGAATGACACAAGGTGTCATTAAGGAAATGCGACAGCAAATCTGACGCAAGCCAGACAGGCGGCTCGGGATTTCCAAATGCTAGACGGTAACAACCACAAGGGCTTGGGCAACTTTGCCGTTCAATGAACGAGACCGATGCGGAATATGCGAATCGAAATAAGCGCAGTCGCCGCTATTGAGCGTGTAACTATGGCTGCCGAAGTCGAGTTCGATCACGCCGGAAAGCACAAAAATCATCTCCTGGCCCCCATGTTCAAAGCGTCGATCGTCCTGAAATTTGAGCGGCGGCCGCATGATAAAGGGCTCCATTGTCTTGAAACGCTTGCCGGGAGCGAGCATTTCGTAATCGTACCCCGATGAACTGCCGCCACGCATGAAAGACGGGCGTTCGTCTCGCCTGATGACCGAGATCGCATCATCGTACTGGGTTTCGCCGAGCAATTGTCCAACAGAGAGGTCGAAAGTAGTGGCGATTTTCAGAGCGGTGGAAATCGATGGAATGGACAGGCCGCGCTCGACCTTTGAAACATAACTCTTTGTGAGCCCGGCCGCGTCGGCGAGTTGATCAAGTGTCATTGCGTGCTGCCGGCGCAAAAATGCTATTCTGCTGGCCAGCGTCGTCTGGGATGCGGGCACCAACCGTTTTGGCTCCGGCTTCATCTTACGCTCTTCGGCAGCCGGCCTTGCGGTCATCGACTTGGTCGTTGGGCGGCTCTTGCGATTGTGGGCACTTCGGGGAGCTCGGCTCATATCGATGCACTGACCTTGTTCCGGGGCGAAGAGTTTTGGCGTGTCCGCCTGCTAAGAGAGATGCCGTCGAACTGGCGAACAATGATCAGTCCGCTTAAGACGTAAACGCTTCAGGCGAGCGTCCGGTCATTTATACCAAATTTTTGCGAGTCTACGCCGGACATCGTTACTCTGGGCTAGACGATGTCGCCGTTGCTGCGGCGCAAGGTTTGGAAAACCGGGCTACCCCAGCCGCTGATCCCGTGCGTCCTGTGTACCCTGGCTCGCCGCCTTGACGGCTTCCTTGGCTGCGCCCTTGCGGCTCGAAATCTCCACCGCCTTGCGGCCGGAGATTTCGTGGCCTGCATCGTCGGGCATCCGCCAGAAGAAAAAGGCCGACACGGTCGATATCAACGCCACCACGAGAAAGGCCGGCGCGAAGACGTCGGCGGTCAATTCGTTCATGTGGCGTATCCACAGAGTGGATTCCACCGAGAATGCGCCAACCGCGACACCGGCCGAAACCGCCAATTGCTGATTCACGCTGACCAGCGTCGTGGCGCGGCTCATCTGCGGGGGCTCGATTTCTGCGTAAGCGACCGTGTTGATTGCTGTGAATTCCAGCGAGCGGAAGAAACCGCCGACCACCAGGATGATCACGATCAGAAGCAGCGGCGTCGTGACGGTGAACAGCGCACAAGCGGCGAGGAATATCGAACTGATGACGGCGTTGACCGTCATCAGGTTGCGGAAGCCGAACGTTCGGATGATGCGCGCGGCCAGCGTCTTCATGCCCATGGCGCCGGCGGCGGTGCCGAAGGTGACAAGCCCGGAGTGGAATGGGGTGAGGCCGAACCCGACCTGCATCAACAGCGGCAGCAGAAATGGCAGCGAGCCGATGCCGAGGCGAAACAGAAAGCCGCCGAGAATACTGGCGCGCATCGTCGGCAGCCGAAGCAGTCCGAAATCGAGCACGGGCGAGGAGGTTCGCCGGGCGTGGATGACGTAGAGCGTCATCGAAATCGAGCCGATGGCGACCAGTGCAGCGACCACGCTCCACGGCAGCAGACCGAGTCCGGCAACCGAAAGGCCGAAGGCGATACCAGCGAGTCCAATGCCGGCCAGCACCATGCCGTAGAGATCGAATCGCTCGGGGTTCTCGCTCTTGATGGGATCGATGAAGCGTAAAGCCATGAAGATACCGAGCAGCCCGATCGGAATGTTGATCAGGAAAATCCAGTGCCAGGAAAAATAGGTGGTGATGAATCCGCCGAGCGGCGGTCCGATCACGGGGCCCACCAGCGCCGGTACGGTGACCCAAGCCATGGCGTTCACCAGCGCGCTCTTGTCGATCGAGCGTAACAGCACGAGCCGTCCGACCGGCGTCATCATCGCGCCGCCGATGCCTTGCAGCGTGCGCGCAAAGACAAAACCAGCGACTGATTCCGACAGAGCGCAGCCGATCGAGCCGGCCATGAACACCGCGATCGCCGCGGAAAAAACCAGCCGCGCGCCGAATCGGTCGGCGGTCCAACCACTCGCCGGAATGAACACGGCGAGTGACAGAAGATAGGACGTGATCGCGAGCTTCAGCGTTAACGGGCTCGTGCCGATGTCTGCGGCGATTGCCGGCAGCGACGTCGCAATGACGGTCGAATCCATGTTCTCCATGAACAAGGCAGTGGCCACGATGAGTGGAAGCAGACGTTGTTTGTCCATGGAGATACTTTGTGATGCGGGGGAACTTATGAACGAGTTCCGCCTTAGGTCATTGTGCAACAGGCGGAACCTGGGGATTCACCTTAGTTGATCTTTGATTTCAATGCATTCTTGGGAGATGCTGACAAAAGGCTTCGGTTATTCTTTGTGGCGATTCTGTGCGGAAACCTTAACGCGCCCCGATGTGCATAGCTCATCTGCAGGATAGGGGTTGTGCCTCGGTGAACATTATGAGAGCTAGGCCCCATCGAGCTGTGATGCTCATTTCCCAGTCAATCTTTAGAGAGAAGGAGAAACCCGGAATGGGGCACCGTCTGCTGTTTGTTGCCGCGATCGTTCTCGGTCTCGTTCCCGTCAGCGCGTCCGCCGAGGGTATTCTGCACCGCGCGTCCTGCTCGGTGGTTCGTTATTATGTTGCCAAGTACAGCGCGTCGATGGCGGAAGCCTACGCGCGCAGCAAGGGCGCCACCGACGCCGAAATCGAAGCAGCCCGGCGCTGCCTCGACACTGGATCGTCGCGCGTTCGCACCGCTCAGGACATGCACTAATCCAACTAAAAGTGATCGCCGCGGGATGCGTGCTTAAGGCGCGGACCCGCGGTTCTTTTTTGCCGCCGCGATAACGGCGGTTACGGGTCGATCGCAGGAATGCGGATTGGCCCTTTGATTCGTCATGGTGGCGTGCTATCGACCACCGCCAACCCTACCGATGGGCCTGATTCGACGGCGAAGCCCGCTTCGCCGGCGCATTGGCTTATCCAGGATCATACGCGGCCCGTGAGCCGCCGGATGGAGTTGGTAAATGGCGCAGGTTCAATCCATCAGCGAAGCTTTCACGTTCGACGACGTGCTGCTCAAGCCCGGCCT
>DATHPL010000362.1:0-6934 GCA_035483915.1 Bradyrhizobium sp. | reverse complement strand
TCGATGGAAGCGCTGATCCATCACTTCAAGCTCTACACCGAAGGTTTCCACGTGCCGGCCGGTGAGGTCTATGCCGCGGTAGAAGCGCCCAAAGGCGAGTTCGGCGTCTATCTCGTCGCCGACGGCAGCAACAAGCCTTACAAGTGCAAGATCCGTGCGCCCGGCTTTGCGCATTTGCAGGCGATGGATTTCATCTGCCGGGGCCATCTGCTCGCCGACGTCTCGGCGATCCTCGGCTCGCTCGACATCGTGTTCGGAGAGGTCGATCGGTGATCGCACTGCCGCCCATACAGTTCGACCGCGCTTCGGGGGTCCTGGAGGGGGCTAACCTCTGGGAGCGGACGGCTGCGCTGGCGCTGACGACGGGATCGAAAATATCGTCACACTTCTCGCACCGCGGCTACATCGGTTGCGCCAATCTGCTGCGCAAGGCGCTGCCCGAGCGCAACATCGCGATCAAGCTCAACGAGGATGCGACGTTCGAATTTCCCTACGGCGATGGCTACTGGAGCAAGCTGCTCGACCGCTCGTATAGCTACGAAGACGAGCTGGAATTTCTGTTCCGCCATTCCGCCGACATCGACTACACGTTGCTCGATTGTGGGGCCAATTACGGCTACTGGTCGGTGCTGGTGACGAGCAAGCCGTTCGGCTCGCACAAGGCGATTGCAATCGAGCCGTCGTCGGACAATTTCGCCAAGCTGGCCAATAATGCGAGCGTGAACGGCAATCGTTTCGAGGTCATGAAGTGCGCCATCGGCGCCACGAAGGGGACCGCCCAGCTCTCCGGCACCAAGCACGAGAAGTTCAGTATCGCAGGAAGCCCAGGAAGTGGCTTTGAGACCGTGCCGGTGATTGCACTCGATGATCTCCTGGATCAGGGCAAGATTTCGCCCGGCGGCAAGTACCTCATCAAGCTCGATGTCGAGGGGGTCGAGATCGACGCCATCAAGGGCGGCGCACAACTCCTGCAGTGCGACAGCGTGATCATGTGCGAAGAACACGGCAATGACCCCGACCACACGGTGTCGCGCTACATCCTCGAACAGACCCCGCTCAACCTCATCGTCTACGATCCCCGTTCCAATCGTCTTGAGACCGTGAGCGAGCTTTCGATCCTCGATCGCATCAAGGTTTCATCCCACATCGGTTATAACGTTTTCGGCACGTCAAGCGCGTTCTGGCAGGAGCGGATCGTTGCCTTGAACGCCAACGCCGCGCGCCGCATGCAATGAGAGACTGATCACGATGTCCGTTCGCCGCCTTGCGCCCAAGGAACTTCAGCCCGCGAGTTTCGAGTTCACCCCGGAAAATCTGGCGTGGGCGAAAACGCAGATCGCCCAATATCCGGAAGGCCGCCAGGCGTCGGCTGCGATCGCGATCCTGTGGCGCGTCCAGGAGCAGCACGAAGGCTGGGTGTCGGAAGCGGCGATCCGTGCCGTCGCGGACTTGCTTGATATGCCTTACATCCGCATGCTCGAAATCGCGACCTTCTACACCATGTTCCAGCTCCAGCCGGTGGGCAAGAAGGCACATGTTCAGGTGTGCGGCACGACGCCGTGCCGGCTGCGCGGCGCCGCCGATCTCATCGAGGTGTGTCAGAGCCGGATCCATCACGACCCCTTCCATTTGTCGAAGGACGGCAATTTCAGCTGGGAAGAGGTCGAATGCCTCGGCGCCTGCGTGAACGCGCCGATGGTCCTGATCTGGAAGGACACCTACGAGGATTTGACCAAGGAAAGCTTTGGCAAGGTGCTCGACGGCTTTGCGTCCGGCAAAGCGCCGAAGCCGGGCCCGCAGATCGACCGTCAATTCTCCGCGCCGGTGGGTGGGCCAACCACGCTGAAGGAAGTGACCTGATGCTCGAGGACAAGGACCGCATCTTCAAAAACCTCTACGGCCTGCACGATTGGGGCCTGGAGGGTGCGCGCCGCCGCGGCGCCTGGGATGGAACCAAGGGGATCATCGACAAGGGACGCGACTGGATCATCAACGAGATGAAGGCGTCGGGCCTGCGCGGCCGTGGCGGCGCCGGATTCCCGACCGGGATGAAGTGGTCCTTCATGCCGAAGGAGTCGAAGGACGGGCGCCCGAGCTATCTCGTCGTGAATGCCGACGAGTCCGAGCCCGGCACCTGCAAGGACCGCGAGATCATGCGGCACGATCCGCATTTGCTCGTCGAAGGCTGCCTGATCGCAAGCTTCGCGATGGGCGCGCATGCCTGCTACATCTACGTGCGCGGCGAGTTCATCCGCGAGCGCGAGCATTTGCAGGCCGCGGTCGATCAGGCCTATGAGGCCAAGCTGATCGGCAAGGACAACATCAATGGCTGGCCGTTCGACCTCTACGTGGCCCACGGCGCCGGCGCCTATATCTGCGGCGAAGAAACCGCGCTTCTGGAAAGCCTAGAGGGCAAAAAGGGCCAGCCGCGGCTAAAGCCGCCGTTCCCGGCCAATGTCGGCCTTTACGGTTGCCCGACCACGGTCAACAACGTCGAGTCGATTGCGGTCGCTCCCGACATCCTGCGGCGCGGCGCGGCCTGGTTCGCCGCCATCGGCCGGCCCAACAATGTCGGCACCAAGTTGTTTTGTATTTCCGGTCACGTCGAACGCCCCTGCAACGTCGAAGAAGCGATGGGCATTCCGTTCCGCGAATTGATCGAAAAGCATTGCGGCGGCATTCGCGGCGGCTGGGACAATCTCAAGGCGGTGATCCCCGGCGGTTCCTCGGTGCGGATGGTGCCGGCCGAGCAGATCATCGATACACCGATGGATTTCGACAGCCTCGGCAAGCTGCGCTCGGGCCTCGGCACCGCGGCCGTCATCGTGATGGACAAGTCGACGGATCTGATCCGCGCCATTGCCCGTATCTCCTATTTCTACAAGCACGAGAGCTGCGGCCAGTGCACGCCCTGCCGTGAGGGCACGGGCTGGATGTGGCGGGTGCTGACCCGCATGGCCGAAGGCCGCGCCCACAAGCGCGAGATCGACATGCTTTTGGAAGTGACCAAGCAGATCGAGGGCCACACCATTTGTGCGCTTGGCGACGCGGCGGCCTGGCCGATCCAGGGCCTGATCGCGCATTTCCGTCACGAGATTGAAGAGCGGATCAGTGAATATTCGCACAAAGCCGATCTCGACGATCAGGGCATTCTCGACCCCGCGCATATGGTCGCGGCGGAGTAGGATTGATGTCGCAACCCGCCGCATTCTGGCAGAAATACGGGACGCTCGCGCAGATGGCGCAGGCGAGCGTGGCGCTGCTCGGCTTTGTGGCCATTCTGTTCCAGATCAACGAAATCCGCTCCAACAATCGCGCCACCAGCGCGCGCCAGGCGTTTCTCGGCTACACCGATCTGGCATTCCGGAATCCGAAATTCTCCGGGCCCGATTACGAAGCGATCAAGAAGGACGGCCACGACCAGCAGGTCCAGTACGAAAGCTTCGTTTCCTATTTTCTTTATGCCTGCGAAGAAGCCTTCGGCGCCTTTGCCGACCGGCGCGAGTGGCTCGCTTCCTGCGACTATGACCTGAAGCCGCATTTGCCGTTTCTCTGCGAGAAAAACCAGGCCGAGCCCGGCTATCTCGCAACCTACTCAACCGTCACCCAGGATTGGGTGAAGACCTCCTTGAAAACCGCCAGCGTCGCGCCGCCGGACTGCAAGCTGGGAAAGACTTGAGACAACGATGACCAAACTCATTGTCGATGGCAAAGAAATCGATGTTCCCGCTGAATACACGCTGTTGCAGGCGTGCGAGGCGGCGGGCGCGGAAATCCCGCGGTTTTGCTACCACGAGCGGCTTTCGATCGCCGGCAATTGCCGGATGTGCCTGGTTGAAGTGAAGGGCGGCCCGAAGCCGGTCGCAAGCTGTGCCTGGGGCGTGCGCGATTGCCGTCCCGGCCCCAAAGGCGAGCCGCCGGAAATTTCCACCCGCTCGCCGATGGTGAAGAAGGCGCGCGAAGGCGTGATGGAATTCCTGCTGATCAACCATCCCCTGGATTGCCCGATTTGCGACCAGGGTGGCGAATGCGACCTGCAGGACCAGGCGATGGGCTACGGCGTCGACACCTCGCGTTTCGCCGAGAACAAGCGCGCGGTCGAAGATAAATATCTCGGCGCGCTGGTGAAGACCTCGATGAACCGCTGCATCCAGTGCACGCGCTGTGTGCGGTTTTCCGCCGAAGTCTGCGGCGCGCCAGAAATGGGCGCGACCGGGCGCGGGGAGGACATGGAGATCACGACCTATCTCGAGAGCGCGCTGACCTCGGAGTTGCAGGGCAATCTCGTCGATATCTGCCCCGTGGGCGCGCTGACCTCGAAACCTTACGCGTTCGCCGCCCGCCCGTGGGAACTGGGCAAAACCCAATCCGTCGACGTGATGGACGGCGTCGGCTCGGCGATCCGCGTCGATACCCGCGGTCGCGAGGTAATGCGGATCCTGCCGCGCGTCAACGAGGCGGTGAACGAGGAATGGATTTCCGACAAGACCCGCCACATCGTCGATGGCCTGCGCACCCAGCGGCTCGATCGTCCCTACATCCGTGAAAACGGCCAGCTTCGCGCGGCCTCTTGGCAGCAGGCTTTTGCGGCCATCGCCGCCAAGATTTCGCGGACCGACGGCAAGCGGATCGGTGCCATCGCCGGCGATCTCGCCGCGGTGGACGAGATGTTCGCGCTGAAGGAGTTGCTGGCGAAATTCGGCTCGGCCAATCTGGCAGTGCAGGGCGGCGACGCGTTTGACCCGAAGGCGGGACGGGCGTCCTACATTTTCAATCCGACGATATCGGGCATCGATCAGGCGGATGCGCTTTTGATCGTGGGCTCGAATCCGCGCAAGGAAGCCGCCGTTCTCAACGCGCGTATCCGCAAGCGCTGGCGCACCGGCCACCTCAAGGTTGGCGTGATCGGCGCGCGGCCCGATCTGACCTATGATTATGACTATATCGGCGCGGGGACGGACTCGCTCGGCGATCTCGCCGCGGGCAAGCATTCCTTTGCCGACGTCCTGAAGAACGCTGAGAAGCCGATCGTGCTGGTGGGCACCGATGCGTTCACGCGGCACGACGGCGCCGCGGTGCTGGCGCGGGCCGCGAAGCTCGCGCTCGACGTCGGCGCGGTCAAGGACGGCTGGAACGGGTTTGCGGTCTTGCAGGACACCGCTTCGCGTGTCGGCGCGCTCGATATCGGCTTTGCCGCCGGCGCCGGCGGATTGAACGCGGCACAGATGAACACGTTCGGTACGCTGGACGTGCTGTTCCTGCTCGGCGCCGATGAGGTGAAGGTACCAGACGGCACTTTCGTGGTTTATATCGGCACCCATGGCGACGCCGGCGCGCACCGAGCCGACGTGATCCTGCCGGGGGCGGCCTACACCGAAAAGTCCGGCATCTTCGTCAATACGGAAGGAAGGGCACAGATGGCCAACCGCGCCGGCTTCCCGCCCGGAGAGGCCAAGGAAGACTGGGCGATCATCCGTGCGCTCTCCGATGTCCTCGGCAAAAAGCTTCCTTACGACTCGCTCGCAGCCCTTCGCCAGGCGATCTTCAAGGCTGTGCCGCACCTGATGCGGCTAGACCAGATCGAGGCCGGGAACGCAGCCGACCTCAAGACGCTCGCCGGCCGCAGCGGCGCGGTCGAGAAGGTGCCGTTCAAGACCTCGGTCGAGGATTTCTATCTGACCAATCCGATCGCGCGGGCGTCTGCTGTGATGGCGGAATGCTCGCGTCTTGCCTCCGGGCACATGCTGACGGCAGCGGAGTGAACTGATGGCCGAATTCTGGACCAGCACCTTGTGGCCGCTGATCATCATGGTCGCCGAGAGCCTGTTGGTGCTCGTGGTGTTGCTGATCGCGATTGCCTACATCCTGCTTGCCGATCGCAAGATCTGGGCGGCGGTGCAGATCCGCCGGGGTCCCAACGTGGTCGGGCCGTGGGGCCTGTTCCAGTCCTTTGCCGACCTTCTCAAGTTCGTGCTGAAGGAGCCGATCATCCCCGCCGGTGCCAACAAGGGTGTGTTCCTGCTGGCGCCGCTGGTATCCTGCGTGCTCGCGCTCGCGGCCTGGGCTGTGATCCCGACCAATCTCGGCTGGGTGATCTCCGACATCAATGTCGGTGTTCTCTTCATCTTCGCGATTTCCTCGCTGTCGATCTACGGCATCATCATGGCCGGCTGGTCGTCGAATTCGAAATACCCGTTCCTCGCCGCGCTCCGCTCGGCGGCGCAGATGGTGAGCTACGAAGTCTCGATCGGCTTCGTGATCATTACCGTTCTCTTGTGTGCCGGCACGCTCAATCTGTCGGCCGTGGTCGAGGCGCAGAACACCCGTGGCCTCGCCAGCCTGATCGGCCTGCCGCAGCTCACGATCCTGAACTGGTATGTGTGGCCGCTGTTTCCGATGTTCGTCGTGTTCTACGTCTCGGCGCTGGCGGAAACCAACCGTCCGCCGTTCGACCTCGTCGAGGCCGAATCCGAACTGGTCGCCGGCTTCATGGTCGAATACGGCTCGACGCCCTATCTCCTGTTCATGCTCGGCGAATATGTCGCGATCACCACCATGTGCGCGATGGCGACGATCCTGTTCCTCGGCGGCTGGCTGCCGCCGGTGAACTTGCCGCCCTTCACCTGGGTGCCTGGGGTGATCTGGTTCGCGCTGAAACTGTTTTTCATGTTCTTCCTGTTTGCCATGGCCAAGGCCATCGTGCCGCGCTACCGCTACGACCAGTTGATGAGACTCGGCTGGAAGGTGTTCCTGCCGTTGTCGCTCGCCATGGTGGTCATCGTTGCGGGCGTGCTGCAATTGGCGGGAATCGCGCCGAAATGAGGTCGCTATGAGTATCAACATCAACGCCACCGCGCGCTCGCTTCTGCTGTCGGAATTCGTATCGGCGTTCTTTCTCGCCATGCGCTATTTCTTCAAGCCGAAGCCGACACTG